>CAYLVS010000145.1:0-4879 GCA_964387185.1 uncultured Oscillospiraceae bacterium
TGCCACCACCATTATGTTGTCAAAGGTGGTGGCAAACGAAACGTCCCCCTGCCACACTGCCACCCAAACGAAACGTCCCCCTGCCATCTGTCTTTAGTTTTCTACGCCTACTCTGGCATTGACGCCTGCATTGAAATAGTGCTTGATTTCCCTCATCTCCGTGACCAGATCAGCCCGGTCCATGATCTCTTGGGGCGCATATCTGCCGGTCAGTATGACCTCTGTGCCTTCAGGCTTGAGATCCAGTACCTCCAATACATCCTCCACCTTAAGCATCTTGAAGAAAAGTGTTGTGTTAATCTCATCGAATACCACCATATCGTAGTCCCCGGAGGATAATACTTCCTTCATCCTCGCAAGACCTTTCTTTGCATTCTCCATATCCTCCGGGGATGGTTCTCCCCGGACAAAAGAAGGGGTGCCGAACTGCTCCATCTTCAGCTTCTCAAAGTACTCGGCAGCTTTCAATTCGCTGTAATCTTGGCCTTTCATGAACTGACCGAAAAAGACCCGGTTCCCCGCGCAGAGGCTTCTCAGCGTGATTCCCAATGCGGCCGTTGTTTTCCCTTTTCCATTTCCCGTATAGACCTGAATATATCCTTTTTCAATCGCCATAATTGTCCTCCCTTATTCCGGGGGGGAGCAGTGCCCCTCCCTATAGATTCTGGTGCAACGCATTGCCCCGCCCTACAGTGTTTGCTGCATGAAGCCCCGCTGTCCAGCCGGAGCTCCAGGCCCATTGTAGATTCCATCCTCCGCATTTCCCGTCGATATCCAGGACCTCCCCGGCAAAAAAGAGCCCGGGTATCAATTTGGATTCCAGGGTCTCTCCCTCAACCTCTTCGCTCTTGACTCCCCCCGCTGTGACCTGGGCTTCCACCCAGCCCTTGGTTCCCTTCACGGCAACTTCCCAGCACTTAAGCAGTTTCGACAAGCGAAGTAATTGCCGGACTTCTACCTGATGAATGAAAGCTCCTCCGGGCACGCCGGATAATTCCATATATAAGGGAATCAACTTGTCGTTGACCAACCCTTTCAAAAGATGCTCCGACGGACGCCCTGCCATCATTCCCTTTCTTTTTTCCAGCAGGCCCTGCACTCGATCCGATGAATATTCCGGGAAGAGATCGATGCAAATGTGAAAGGCAGCAGGTTCCTCTCCCAGATATCGGCTCAGATCAAAGATGCAGATTCCGGATAAGCCGTCTTCGGTAAATTGGATTTCTCCTTCTTCCGTTGCGATAATTTCCCGCCCCTTTACCAGGCTGACGGCCCCTTTCGCTCTGACTCCTTTAAGCCTGTCGACAACGGTGTCTTCTGTAACGATCTGCACCAATGCGGGAAGCGGGCGCTGTAAAGTATGTCCAAAGCCTTTGGCAAAACCATAGCCGTCTCCAGTAGAACCATAGCGGTGACCTGCTTTGCCACCGGTAGCAATAATCAACACGTTGGCCAGTATAGACCCTCCGCTGAATTCTAAATAGAACCTGTCCTCTTTTTTATCAACCGCAGTCACTTCGGCACTCAATCGAATGGCGACCCCTTTCGCCTTCAGTTCCGCTTGCAGGGCCTCTGTGACAGCAGATGCTTGCTCCGAATAAGGGTAAAGCCTTCCGTCACTCTCTTCTCTTGACAGAATCCCCAGCTCTTCAAACAGGGCACTTGTTTCTGCCGGATTCAGGTGTTCAAAGGCATTGCGGACAAGTGAAAGGTCACTGCCGCCGTAATCCTGCCATCTGCAAGAGCGATTGGAAAAATTACACCGACCGTTTCCCGTTGCGGCAATCTTCCTGCCCAAACCCAGATTTTTCTCCAGAAGTATGACGGTCCCTTCAGGAAGAAGTCGCGTAGCGGAAAGAGCAGCCATCATGCCGGCAGCCCCTCCTCCTATAACGGCAACCTTGAATTCCTGTGTTTTCATCCCTGTTCCTCTCGTGACGCTCTCTCTTCTTCCTCTATCTGCTGCCCCGTCTCTTTTCTTAACAGAATACCGCTTACAATGCCATTGGCTCCCTGGAGGATAAAGATTCCGCCTATCATTACGACCTGAGCCAATCCGGCCAACAGTGGATTAAAGAAGCAATAGATTCCTGCCAGCAAGCTCATAACGCCGATCAGCAGTGCCCAGTGCCAGCCCAAGGCACCTTCCTTTCGAATGGCAATGGAAGCAGTAATGCGCAGAACCCCCGAAAACTGAACCCACATACCGAAAAACAGTATAATCATACCATCGGTAACAATTGCGTTCGATAGTACAATGACAGCAAAAATAGCGGTTAACAGTCCCTCTGCCAGCTGCCATAAAACATAAGGAATTCTCCTTCGATAGATCGTGTAGGCAAGGATGTTGCTTAAACCGTTGATCAGCATTGTGACACCAAGAAGAAAAGCTATTGTTATAAATGGCGCACCGGGGTGGGCAAAACACCAAATCCCCGTTCCAATTAAAAGTATACCGGAAACTATGGTCACGATTCGCATGAAGACCTCCTTTTTCTGTTCAACTGCCATCAATTATATAATTGTAAACGCCTATCGTCAACCGAATGACAACCGATGGCTACCTTTGTTTTCCCCATGCAAATGCAAATCAAATGGTGGAAAGTATGGTATTTTCGCGTCAGTTCATGTATAATCATGTTATAAGTAAAATGATTCGGAGGAGGAAGATAACTTGACCAAGAACGTAATGGTCTGCGTGACCCAACAAAAGACCTGCGATCGACTGATTCAATATGGGCATGAGCTTCTGAGCGATGCCAAGGGTGAACTTTTTATCATTCATGTAGCCCTTTATCAGTTTAAGTTTCTCGGCAACTCCAAAGAAGGGGAGGCCTTAGAATATCTGTATGAAAAAGCTATGGCCTACGGAGCGCAGCTGACTGTGGTCCGGTCAAACGATGTACAGGATACTTTAGTAGACCTGGTCAAAAAGTACAAGATCACGCACATTATTCTGGGGCAATCCGGCGAAATGGCGGAAAGCGATAATGTAGTGGAGCAACTTTCAAACCGTGTAAAAAAGCAGGCACAAGTGATAGTGGTGCCCGCCATCTGATGTAATCATATCGACAGAATATCTGCCAGATCCATAATGGATCCGTTCCATACCCGCTTCATTTCTAAAGCTTCCAAAAGATCTACGTCTATAATCTCAGCACCTTTGATACCAATGGCCCTGCTGGAACTGTCCGAAAGAAGCAGTTCCACAGCCCGATAGCCCATGAGGCTGGCCAATACCCGGTCTCTCGCTGTAGGAGAGCCTCCTCTTTGCGTATAACCCAATACCACCACTCTTGTTTCCAGTCCCGTACGCGCTTCTATCATATCGGCTAATTCCGACGAGCCTAAGGCTACTCCCTCTGCGCGGATGATGAGGCTGTGAAGCTTTCCCCTGTTTTTTCCTTGTATTATTTTTTTGCATATACCGTTGATATCTATCTCCTCTTCAGGGGTAAGGATGTATTCTGCCCCGCCCGCAAGACCTGAATAGAGAGCAATGTCGCCGCAATTGCGCCCCATGACCTCCACAACGGTGCAGCGTCCATGAGAGGAAGAAGTATCCCGAATATTGCTTATGGCGGAGAGTACGGTATTCACCGCCGTATCAAATCCGATGCTGAATTCCGTAAAGGCCAGATCGTTGTCGATGGTTCCCGGGAGGCCCATTACCTTAACACCCGCCTCCGATAATTCCAGCCCGCCTCTGAGAGATCCATCTCCTCCTATTACCACAAGCCCCTTGATGCCGAAGTTCTCCAGCATATCCAAAGCCCTCTGAAAACCCGTGGGCTCCATGAATTCTTCGCTTCTGGCCGTACGTAACATAGTGCCTCCCCGCTGTATAATATCCGAAACAGAGGAGACTTCCATCTCCTCAATATCACCTTCCAAAAGACCTTCGTAGCCCCGGCGAATACCGTAGACTTTGATCTTGTTATAGATGGCACCTCTCACTACAGCCCGTATGGCTGCGTTCATGCCCGGGGCATCTCCGCCGCTGGTCAGTACGCCTATTGTCTTCATACCTTGCGTCTCCTTGTCTATTTAATATTTTCCTTACCTATAAAGGCCTCCAACTCCCGATAGAAATCCTCCGTTGGATTTACCCACAGCTTGGTGTCCACCTTAAAGCACTTCCCTGAAAAGGCGCCGTAAATCAACACCGGGCAATCCCCGGGATGGCAACACAGCAGTTCCTTGATATCGTGTAAGGCGACCTCCTCATCCATCGTATCCGGTATGCGAAGCTTCACTCGTTTCTGCCCGGGACCATAATCCTCAATGGCGAAAATTTTATCTGCCAGGATCTTGGGCTCTTCCTCTTCTTTGCAGTTCACTGTACCCTTGATGACAATGATCTTATCCTCCTGAAGAAGCTCCTTATGCCGCTCAAAGATGTTGGGAAATACCACGATTTCTAAGGCCCCGTACAGATCTTCCACCTGCACAAAAGCCATCATGTTATTCTTCTTCGTAACCAGAGTCCTCTTTGCAGTTATAATGCCCGCAATGGTCACTGACATCCCATCCTTTGTCAGGTCTTCCTCTTCACTGTGCGTCAGCTCCTCTGTGGTGACGGTCACGATGTCCTTAATGCGTTCCGCATAAGCATCCAGGGGATGACCGGTAACATAAACTCCCAGCATTTCCTTTTCCATGGCGATGAGGAGCTCATGGGAAAAATTCCCAACCTGTGGAAGCTGCTCGATAGAATTGCATTGGCGCATGATATCGTCGTTTTCCTCAAACAGAGACAGTTGCCCGGCTATGGTCTTACGAGAATCACACTGCGCCGCCTCTATGAGACCTTCGTAAACGGCCATCAGCTGAGCTCTGTTTTCATTTAGGCTGTCAAAGGCACCGGCCTTGATCAGGC
>CAYLVS010000146.1:0-4877 GCA_964387185.1 uncultured Oscillospiraceae bacterium
GAACTAATAAGCAGCCTGTTTGCACTGATTGGAACCAGCAATCCAAAGATATATTTATTTCCCACGCAATTATTTGAATTAACGCTGGCATTGTTAGGGCTGGTGCCCATCCTGTGGTTCTATTTCCGGCAACGCTTGCCGTATGGCGCGGCTTTCCTGTTATATGGCATGTGGTTTTCCGGCATGCGTCTGGCCATACTGCCTCTGCGTAGCCTGCCGTATCCAAGCATAGTCAGCCACATCTTCTACCCCGTATTCTATATTCTGCTGATAATAATCGGACTGGTGGCTCTTTTGCTGCTCTATAAAAAGAACCATATCTGATGAAAGAATGCACGATGATGCCCCTCTTTGCACTCTGCACCCTTGCACTCTTAAAAGGAAACAGCCCATTTGCCGCGACGCTTGACGCCTGCAAATGGGCTGTTTTATTATCCCTCGCTCTCCATCCCGTTCTGGAATCTGAACACTAACGTTCCGTTGTTCATCACCGTAACCGCGTCTATGGTCTTTTGCCACAGCTTATCGTCAAACTCGGCGGGGACGGTATCCAGTTCTTTTACCGTACGGATGAATGTATCAAAAGCATCCGCCCGTGCCAAGCGTAGCGTCCGCTCCTGCTCCAGCGCCTCGATCTTTGCCTTTGCGGCATCGTACCGCTCCACATACCCGTTGTAGCGGGAAAAGTACTCATCCTGGCTCTGCACGCTGGAGGCATTTTCCTCTACGCACTTTCGCGTCAGCTCGGCGACTACATCGATCTCGCGGAGCAGTTCAGCAAGCTCGGCGTCGATGGCGCTACAGTCCGTGTACATGGCTCTGACCTGTTCGCAGTTCTCAAGGAGAACATCCTTGCGCCGTGCAAAATCCTTCTGAACAGCGTTCTCTTGACATAGTAGAATTAAAGAGGTAATTTGACTTAGGGAATGAAAGACTGAAGGGACAGAGAGACGACAATGTTTGTATTAGAATTTCCACAAAATTTAATTGGGTTTATTGCTTTTATCATATTGACTAAAATAAGGAATCGCCCTCATTACAAATATCAGGATGCATTTATTACTCATGTTAATGGAAGATGGGGCGCTCTTTCATTGAGTAAATATATTTTTGCTGATGATAGCTGTTACAATACAGATATCATTAAACACGAATATGGCCATCGCAAGCAATCGCAGTTGCTGTTGTTCACATATTTATTTATTATTGGTTTTCCCTCACTGATATGGTGTGGATTATATCGAATGAATGGAAAAAAGTTTTGCAAGAGTTATTACTGGTTTTATTCGGAAGCTTGGGCTAATCAGCTGGGTGATTTTCATATAACCAGGGGATAGACCGTTTTATAATCACTGCATAAAAGCATAGAACAGAAAACATGGTATGTGAAAGGGAATTATGAAACGAAGATGTTAAATAAAGGTGAAGAGTACGAAATTGAAATAACGGACCTGGCAGCAACGGTGAGTATTTACTGAAAGACCTGGGCAAGTATGGGGTCGGGAATATTACCTAGACTCATCTCTGATACATGCTTCCCGCATCTTGTCATACTGTGCGTAGAGTTTTTGAACCTCGTTTTCAAGCGTATAGTAATGCAGTATGTAGGGAACAAGCAATATGGCTAAAAGCATACTAAAGATTACTGTGGTTTTAACCGGGGTTATCAGAATCATCATTATCGAAATAATTTCTAGAATTGCAAAAAGTGATGTGACGATAAGGTGAATGAGTCTCTCGTGCTGAAAAAAAGAAATCTGATCTAGATGCTCCATTATCAGCTCTTCCCACTGGCAGTTTCCTTGCAAAAGCAGATCATCGATTTTCTTACGGTAAGTTACTAATCGCTTTTTCATAATTTCACCACAACCCATCGAATGTTCGAGTACAAATAATTCCTTGCTTAACATGATAAATGAAAACATTACAATCCGCAACAAACGCAATAAAAAAGAAGCGGATCCTAGGCAATTGACAATTTGAGTCAATCGTTCGATAATTGATTTGCGTAGATGCTTTCAAAGGGACTGATGGTAGCAAATTTATCGGAGGGATAAAACATGAAGTGGCAAGGCAGAGCAAGAAGCTCAAATGTGGATGATAGGCGCGGCTCCGGTGGTATGAGAATGGGAGGCAAGGGTATCTTAGGGGGAGGAATGGGTATCGTTGTCCTCATCGTTTATTTGCTTCTTGGCGGAAATCCCGGAGATATAATCAACCAATCCCAGATATTCAATTCAGATAATCAGGTCGCCTACCAGCAGACTGAGGAGGAGGAAGAGCTGGCTGAGTTTGTATCGGTGGTGCTGGCGGATACAGAATATGTATGGAACGATATATTTGGCAAGAATAACCTGCAATATGAAGAACCAACGCTCGTTCTGTACTCAGGATATGTGCAGTCCGCCTGTGGCACAGCCGGATCTTCTACAGGTCCGTTTTACTGTCCGGGAGACGATAAGCTATACATCGACTTAAGCTTTTATCAGGAGCTTCAAACCTTTTTCAAAGCTCCCGGAGATACTGCCATGGCCTACGTTGTTGCACATGAAGTAGGGCATCATGTACAAAATCAGATGGGTATCATGGATCAGGTACAGAAGCTTAGATCCAAATTGAGCACGGAAGAATATAACAAATTGTCTGTCCGGCTGGAGCTGCAGGCAGACTATCTTTCAGGTGTCTGGGCACATTATGCGGAAAATATGAACATTCTGGAGGAGGGCGACCTGGAAGAAGCTTTGAATGCAGCAAGCGCTGTAGGGGATGATCGGATACAGAAGCAGACCCAGGGATACATCGTACCCGACAGCTTCACCCACGGAACCTCGGCTCAACGTATGGATTGGTTTATGAAGGGTTACAAAGAAGGTGATTTGGACCAATGGGATACCTTCAGCGTCAGCGAAGAAGATTTATAATGTCGGATTGGTAGAGAATCGTCACAAACGGGCAGGAAAGGCCGAAAATGTTGGATATATAACTCGTATCTTAAGATTTAAGTGAGAAAATTGAAGTAAAATCGGGTAAACTAAGTACATCTTATCCCCTAATTTTGACATGTCTAAAAGCTAAAATCTGATATTTTTAATAGGTAATATAAACGATTCTATCTCTAAGCAGTTGAACTTTTCAAAGAGTAGTGGCGACCGCTATTTTGACTTTTAAAGGATTACAGCAATAGTTCGTACCAGATCGATGACTCCAATTTTCGTGGAAAGTTCAGAAATTTTCAGAAAGGATGTGATAGAACCAAGACGGATAACCCATCTCGAGTATGAACATTTCGGGTAGTATGAATTAGATTGAAAAATGAGAACCAAACTTCAGAAAAATATTATTTCCCAGGAGGTTAAAAATATGAAGAACCGAAGAATGAGAATGCTTATCAGTTTATTACTGGTTTTCGGACTGATATTTACATCGGGTGCATTTTCCTTCGCTGCACCTACAGTGGCTGACGTAGTCTATGTCAATGGGAACATCTATACCAAGTATGTGGCCGGTGACAACACCAACTCCAAGTATGATTTCTGGGGCCCCGATGGTGAATACGAAACGGCAAGCATAATTGCGACAAAAGGACAGAAGATTATATACGTTGGAGATGACCAGAAAAAGGTAGAAAAGTACATTGGAAAAGACACGAAGATCATTGATCTTAAAGGACAGACAGTAATCCCGGGCTTAATCGAAAGCCACATGCACTTCATGTCAGAGGGCGTTGCTCGCTCAAGGATCGATATATTTTGGAAATCAAAACCGGACATAATAGCGGCAGTCGAAGAAGAAGCCCTACGGCTTAATGCCAGAGGCGAGCCCACTACCACTTGGATTGTATCAGGCGGTTGGGTGGACACTCAGCCAGGCTGGGTAACGGCCACAGCGGCTGACCTTGATCCAGTCTCACTAGGCTACCCGGTTTACCTGGGTCACGCAAGCGGCCACGGGGGCTGGGCTAACACCGCTGCCATGGTAGCGGCAGGTATTACCGACACGACACCGGATCCTGTGGGTGGAACCATCGTCCGTGATGGAAGCGGTAAAGCCACCGGTTTGTTCCTGGGCGGTCCCGCCGGTTCACTGGTAAGTTCAAAACAGCCGTCGCGTACAAAGGCACAAAATATTGACTGTCTATATGCAGCACAGGAAGAATGCTTTGAATATGGCATAACAACAGCTATGGACGCAGGTTCCGGAGTATCCACGATTAACCTTCTCAAAGAGCTTTATGAGGACGCGGATAACCCGCTGAAGATTAGGCTTTATGAAGAGCTTTCTGTGAATAATACCGCCCCGGCAATCGGCAACGATATGCAGTTTAGGCGTGATTATAACGGCGGAGCACCTGAAATAGGGCTTTACGGCGATCGGCTCACTATCAGAGTGGCTAAAATCATGCTCGATGGTGCCATGGGCTCCAGAACGGCTGCAATGCTCGAACCATATGAACCTTATATAGATCCGGGAACCGGCCTGTTGAATTCCACTAATACAGGTTCCCCGAGAATAACGCCTGAGAACCTGAAAGCAATCATGAAGCAGAACTTAGAATCCGGCTTCTCCACGAGTGCGCACGCAATCGGTGACTATGCGAACAGGCTGTACATCGATACGGTGGAGGAAGTGGTAGCTGAGCTCAAGGCAGAATATAAAAATGCCAAACCGACGGCATTCAAGGGTACTAAAGCTGAATGGAAGGAATGGATCAATGATCACCGGATAAGAACCGAGCATTACCAGTTTGTTTCTATGTTGCCCAATGGTCAATATGATAACGACATAGAAAAAACAGTAGCTCTCGGTATAACCCCATCAATGCAGTTTATACACGCCACATCAGACATGAACGGAGCTGAACCTCGTATTGGTCCGGA
>CAYLVS010000147.1:0-4868 GCA_964387185.1 uncultured Oscillospiraceae bacterium
CTGTCAGCTGTCCCAGAGGGTCTTGTCCCAGGAAATACTCCGTTCCGCTGCAATAAACTGCCCTCAAAGCCCAAATCAGCAACCCTGCCAGCAACAGCATGAAAAAGGCGATGCCGATATAGCCCATCTCCACCATAGTTTTCAGATAGTAGTTGTCCATATAGAAATAGCTGAATTCCTCAGTCTCGTCCAGGAGCTGGTTGTTCATGGCTACCGCTCCGCCGAAACGACCTAGTCCAAACCCGGTCCAGGGGTTGTGTTCCATCAGAAGAAGCCGGCCTACTGTCCAACGCAAAGCTCTCCCGCCCACGGCAGAGGCTTCCGCATAATCGCTGGTAAACAGATAGGTCAGGCGAGATGTTATGGAAGGTACGAAGATCAGCACGGAAGCCACAGCTGCCCCCATAATCACCAGCAATCTTCTGTCCAAAAATAGAGCGAAGAGGATAACGGCAATCACCATGCCTACCCATGCACCTCGTGAAAAGGTAAACAGCAGGCACAGGCACATAAGCCCCGTGACCCCCAGGAAAAACAGCTTAGCCCAAGTCTTCTTACAGTAATAAATCATAGCTGCTGCCAGGGGTGCAGTTAAAACTATGAGAGAGCCGAAGATATTAGGACTTCCCGTAAGTGAGAATACCCGGGTACGAACTCCCATCTCCGTTTGACTCACCCAACCCGCCGGTATAGGCACAGCAACGATGTATTGATAAATTCCGTGTAGGCTAAGCAGGGCACCCATGGAAATAATCGTGTAAAAGACCACTTTGAAGTCTTTATCGTCTTCAATGAGCCGGAGCAACAAAAAGAACCAGACCATGTACACTACCACAGCACGGTATCCGGCAAAAGCAATTGCAGCATGCGGGGCTACCAGGGACATGAGAAGAAAGCCTACAGCCATAAATAGTAGCATATATGCATCCACGGGAGTTTCCCGCCCGATGGATTTACTCTGCCCCAAGGCTTTTCTCCAAAGGATCAGCACAATAGCAGCAAAAATAAAAGCTTCCTCCCAAAGGGAAGCTACGATACCGATTCCTACCACGTCGCGGATGATGTATTCCAGCGGAAGATAAAGTCCAAAGGCCACCAGCATCCATTGATGGAGGTTCAACCTATGAACGAGTCCAAACAAAAGGCTTCCTTTGGTAATGTGAAAATAAAAGTCGCGAAGCACCAGGACGAAACGGTAAAATAAGCTCTGCCGAAGCACGGAGCCGACGGCCAGCAGCAGATTGCGCAGTTTTTCCATAACTCTTCCATACCGAGTCGCAGACATTTGACCGTCATGAGAACAGAAGCCAATCCATAGTCGTCCGGTAACGGAACTCTTATAACACTCCTTCAGGAAAATAGAAAGCCTGCCCAACACACTGTATTGCCAGGCGTTGTGCAACATGAAAAGCAAGGCTTTACTGCCTCTCCATATCCAGCTGTTTCGAATGATTCCCGTCATAGTTTCAACCTTCTATTACTCTCCGATTTCCACGTAGCGAATCGTGGCACTGCACTCGAATGTCTGGGTTTTGAGAATAAATGTCTTACCTGCCCGCAGTTCTTGACTACCGATTTTGGGGCTTGGCGTGTCTTTTGCCACCTTTGATTTGATCTGTACTACCACATCTTTTTTACTGGGATCCGTAGCGTCCACAATGACCCCGTCATCCCGGATAGCCTGCATCACATAGTCCTCAAGCCAGACATCGGTAATGGTAGCGTTCATATACTCATTACCGGCAACCAACCTTTCGCCCACCAGATCCTGTCTCACGATCTCGTCCACCAACCGAGGGGCTGTGCCGATGATGACCACTTCTGCTGTAATTTCCACCTGGGGGGATACTGCATCGTTGATCTTCTGCCCGAAGAGCTGCATACCAATGGCTCCAGCTATGGCAATGACGGCGATTAAAATCAGTAGATCCACCACATTGATGATTCCGAAAAGCTTGCCTTTGTCGTTGATTATCTTCATTCCAACCTCCGTAAAATTGAATTAAGTATGGGTTACTGTTCACACCGGTCGAGCTGCGGTCGGCTAAATGTGCAAAATTTGCGATTGTATTGAACTCACGTGGCAGCTTAACCTCAAATTTGCAGAAAAATGAGCAGAAATCGCGGAAGCGTGTGGATTGTGCAGAGAAAATCCACACACATCTAAGAAAAATGCACAAATCTGTTGTAGCTGCAACAAATTTACCGAGAGGCTTCACACATTACGGGAAATTTTGCTCAAATATTGTGAAACCACTACTTTAAACCGGCCGCTTTCACACACTACCGAGAATTTTGCACAGTTGTCGCCCTTTTGCATCCATTTTGCAGCATTAATCGAAATTCTGCTCCATGGAACGTCTGCATTCTTTTACCGACCATGTGGGTATCGTCCCCTACTCAAATATTCCGCGTAACATCAAGGTCTGTTCCATCTGCAGGACCCTCCGGTCCCAAGAGCAGGCCTTGCCGTATTCCATCCGTTTTGCCACCTTTGCCGGATCTCGTTCCTGCAAAGCTTCTCTACATTTTACCACAAAATCATCCTGATTTTCAGCAATATATACAACATCAGCATAATCCAGTACCTGCAAGGGTTCCCGGGTGCTGACAATGGGTTTTCCCGTGGCCAGATATTCATAGAATTTAAGGGGACTCACATCTTTGGATAGTCTGCCCTCCTGAAAGAGATTGAGACAGACATGGAAATCCCGGATGATATCCGGCAACTCCTCTTGAGGTACCAATCCCATAAAGCGAATATTTGGATATTCTCGTAGTGAAGACAAATCCACTCCCGGCAAGCTGCGGCCGACCAGAACCAGCTCCCCCTCAGGGAATGCTTCTGCAACTGCCTTCATACAATCATAGTCAATGCACTCCTGAAGCATGCCGACAAAGCCGAAAATCGGCTTTGACTTATCACTATCTTTTCCATCGTGTATTGCTGCCCGGGAAAAGAGCTCGTAATCTGCCCCGTTTGGAATCATCTCCGTATTTTCGTTGTATTCCCGTAAGGTATTATAGAGTCCCACAGCGGTACAGAAGACCTGATCTGCAACAGAGGCCAAATCGCCTTCCATCCGATCTACCACTTTGGGGTCTATCATTCCCTTGTAAGCAGAGTGACGGTCGACGCAATCGTAAATCACTCCTCTGTTGGGTATCTTGTCCACCAGATCGCAGGAAGTTGGGGAGTAGCACCAAAGGTAGGGCTCTGAAAAGCCGTGCTCTTTTATTCTCTTTTTAATATAGCGGGCCAGCCGCTTCTGGTTAATGCGATTAATCCAACGAAATTTATTAAAAAAAGGGATCACCGGTGGCGGTGCATAGACTGTGATATTGTCTCTCACCTTTATACCCGGTTCTCTGTAAGCCGCCAACCTTTCCATGGTCGCTATGTCCTTCAATGGAGCAAGTAGCGATACTGGTGGGTCTATATAAAGAATTTCCGCATCCTGCAGCCGGTTCATCACGTTTTGCTTCCTTGTGGGAACCGGGTAATAGTTAGAGGTTGAAATACAAATAATCTGCCGCATCACGCTCCCCCCTCCCGATCTGCTGTCGCTAATAGCCGTCTGGCTGCATCGATGTTAATCCTCTGCGCATGCTTCAGCCGTTCCGCGGCCTCTTCAGCTTTTGGTCTACCCCTCTGCATGGCAAGATCGATTTCCTGTAAAAGCCTGTCTCCCGTCAGAGCAGACAAAGGCATACAGGCTGTTGACCCGATGTCTTTGATAAAGCTGTCTACCTTCACGTCGTAGGAAATTCCGATGACAGGGGCTCCACCTGCCGTTGCAAAGATCAAAGAGTGTAGCCGCATACCCACCACAGCTTCCATGGAGCCCAGCATTCCTATGAGTTCCTCTACGCCATGTTTGCGGCTGCAGGTATAATAAGGGCTTGTCATATTGGCAGTGACCTTATCTGCCGCAGATATGTCTTTGGGTATCTCGATGGGAAGAAATACCGGCGTCACACCATATGTTTCCCATGCGTAGTCAGCCGCTTCTCCCACCTTTTCCGGATTGAGAAAATCCGGCCAGTTGCGCAGGCAGAAGCCGATTTTGCGAATTCCTTCCGGTATTCCCTCCTCGAAAAAGGCAGCTTCTACCACTGCAGGTCCGGATTTTTGAATGCTTACCGTGGGGTCCGCAGCCAAGATGATCTCCGGTTTCTCTACCCGCATTTCTGCAAGCAATTCCAGGGATACGCTGTCTCTCAGCGTTATGATATCTGCAGTACTGTTAAGCACTCTGGCGGCAATCCGGCGGTTTGTCTGCGAGTTGATGGGTCCGATGCCGCAACCGTACATAATGATCTTACAGCCGCACCACCTAGCCGCTTTTAAAGTGAAAAGGTAAAAATACAGTGATCTTGAGGATGTAACATCCTGAATCAGGCTGCCTCCTCCGTTTACAAATATCTCTGCTTTGCGTAGGCTACTGATAAAGGAGAATAAATCAAATAGGTACATAACCTTTACCTTATTGGCCGACCTAGTCTCTTGTTTGTTTCTCGACATGACCCAGAAAGGCATGTCCGGATCGATCTCCCGAAACTGTGATAATATCGCTTTCAGTATGGCCTCATCCCCTGCGTTGCCTCTTCCGTAAGCGCCACAAATCACCGCACCATGCCTGCCCGTGTTCTTCTGGCGGCGAACGATAGTCCCATAGACATTTTCCTGATCCCGGCGCATACGCTCCAGGGAAAAATCCGTCTTTGCCTTCCGAAACAGGCTTTCTGCAAGACTGCGCCTCAACTCTTCATCTATGGATAGCCGATATATGTAGTCGCTGAAGGTCTCAACATCCCCCGCCTCAAAGAGGAAGCCATTCTCCCCGTGGCTGATGAGGGCGGGTATG
>CAYLVS010000148.1:0-4851 GCA_964387185.1 uncultured Oscillospiraceae bacterium
AAGCTGCCGGCCAGGAAGAAAATTATTATAAAGCCATGCGTTATTATTTCGACACGATCATGGGGCCCTTTAAATCCTTCATGCTCCAGGGCATAGCAAAGATTGAAAATCTGGAAATTGAGACCATATGTCTGGGCCACGGCCCCGTTTTAGTCGAGGATCCTTGGAAGAATGTAGAGATTTACAAGAAATGGGCGCTGGAGTCCAATCCCAATACGAAGAAGACGGTAGTGGTACCCTATGTAACAGCCTATGGATATACGGGCATGCTAGCTGAAAAACTTTCCGAGGGCATACACGCGGCCGGTGACATTAGCGTAAAGTCCTATGATATGGTGAATGCAGACAACAACAAAGTACTGGATGAAATATTCTGGGCGGACGGTGTTCTTTTCGGAACACCAACCATCGTAGGAGAGGCTCTCAAGCCTATTTGGGATCTCACCACTTCTATGTTTTCCAGAACCCATGGCGGTAAGATTGCCTCGGCCTTTGGCTCATTCGGATGGAGCGGTGAAGGAGTCCCTCATATCATTGAGAGGCTGAAACAGCTTAGAATGAAGGTCTATGAAGATGGCCTGAAAATCAAATTCAAACCAAATGAAGCGCAATTACAGGAGGCCTATGAATTCGGTTATAACTTTGGAATGTCCGTGCTGGCAGGCAAAATTGTAGATCCGATTAAACCCACAAGCGACAAGCGGAAATGGAAATGCATCGTCTGCGGCGAGGTTGTTGAAGGGCCAAATCCCCCTGATGCCTGCCCCGTATGCGGAGTAGGGCCGGAACAGTTCGTGGAGCTCCCGGCTTCAGATCTCTCTTATAAATCCATGAATCAAGAGCGGTTTATCATAGTCGGAAACGGAGCCGCCGGCACCTCTGCCTGTGAGGAAATCCGCAAGAGAAATCCGGTTGCAGAAATCGAGCTCATATCATCGGAAGATGTGATTGGCTACAACCGCCCCATGCTCACAAAGGGCATCCTTGCAAAAATGGACGCACTGAATTTCAACATTAAACCGGAGAGCTGGTATAAAGAAAACAATATCAAAGTCACGTTGAATACCACCGTAACCGACGTGGATTCCACTGAGAAGAAATTGACTCTTTCCAATGGAGATATTCGGTCTTACGATAAACTGATTCTAGCGACGGGAGCCGTCTCCAACGTACCTCCCATGGTGGGAATTGACTTGGAAGGTGTATTTTCCATTCGTGCCTTAAAGGACATCAACAAGCTGAAGGAATATTTGCCCAAAGCGGAGCAGGTGGTAGTCGTCGGCGGAGGCGTTCTTGGTCTTGAAGCGGCTTGGGAGGTTCGCAAAGCGGGCAAGGAAGTCACTGTAATCCAGAATTCTAACTATCTCATGGATAGACAGCTGGACGAAAGAGGATCTGACATACTCCGCGACTATGCAGAAAAAGCAGGTGTGGCCGTTAATGGAGGCATTGGTTGCACAGAGATCGTAGGAGAAGGCGGAAGGGTCACCGGCGTCAAACTTAAGGATGGGGTGGTGCTTCCGGCACAGATGGTCCTATTCTCCACGGGAATTAAGCCCAACGTTGACATCGCTCAGAAAGCCGGTGCAGAGGTGGATCGGTTCATCCGGGTCAATGAAAAAATGGAAACAAGCGTAAAGGACATTTACGCTTGTGGCGATAGCGCAGTATTTGACGGAAAGAGCTTTGGACTCTGGAATCAAGCCATCGATATGGGTAAGGTGGCCGGTGCCAGTGCGGCAGGAGATGAAGCCTCCTATGAGACCATTACACCGGTTACGGTCTTTAACGGTATGGGGACCATCTTGTTCTCCGTAGGTGATCCGGGTAAGAACCCCGACAAAAAATACAAGAGCTATGAAATGTACGATGAAGCCAAGAACACTTATGAAAAACTATACTTTGTAAATAACAGATTTGCAGGAGGGATTTTGATTGGTGATGTTTCCAAGTCATCCAAGCTCCTAAATGCTTACAAGAACCAGGAAGCCCCGGAAAAGCTGATCTAAGGATTTCACGTATTGGAGGAATGCAGATGCTTCAGGACTATGCTCAAATTCGGGAAATTCTGAAAGGCGGAAAACCACCTCTTATCAGCGTGGCTGTGGCACAGGACCGGGAAGTGATTCACACCATCAAGATTGCTTGCGAAGAGGGACTTGCAAGGGCGGTCTTTGTGGGTGACAGGGAGCAAATAGAAAGAATTATAGGGGAAGAAGGAATTTCTTCCCCTACTCCTATTATCCATGAAACCGATGAGGAAACAGCATGCAGAAAAGCCGTGCAGCTTGTTAGATCGGGAGAAGCTGATCTGTTGATGAAAGGACTGGTCAATAGCAGCACCTTTCTACGTGCCGTGCTTCGCGGTGAAAAGGATGCCGGTTCAAAAGGATTCTTAAGCCATCTGGCCGTCTTTCAGGTACCCGGCTCTGACAGGTTGCTTTTCTTCTCCGACGGAGGCATGAACGTAGCACCGGGTTTAGAGGAAAAGAAACAGATCCTGCTCAATGGAGTTGAGGCATTGCATAGCCTGGGCATTGAACTCCCTAAAGTAGCCATACTTGCCGCAAATGAAAAGGTGGACCCTAAAATACCGGCGACTGCGGATGCCGTGGCTCTGGTGAAAATGTGGGAGGAAGGGGAAATCTCCGGTTGTTTACCGGAAGGCCCTGTATCTATGGATGTGGCTTTAAGCCGTGAAGCTGCTATTCATAAGGGCATAGACAGCCGGATTGCCGGCCAGGTTGATCTCTTTATTGTACCGAATATTGAGGCTGGGAACATGGTAGGAAAGACATTGATCTACTTTGCTGACGCGAAAATGGCCGGCCTAATCCTCGGCGCGGAATACCCTATCGTGATGACATCCCGGGCGGAAAATGCGGAAGGAAAGCTCAACTCCATTGCCTTGGCGGCAGTGATTGCAAGGAGGGGAAAACATGCCCTATAGAATACTCTCGATTAATCCCGGCTCAACCAGTACTAAGATCGCACTGTTCGAGGATGAGAAGGAACTCTATTCCGTCAACATCGAACACAGTACGGAAGAGCTAAAGGGATATGGAAAGGTCTCAGAGCAGCTGGACTTTCGCTCGAGAGCCGTGTTTGCAGAAATGGACAACCAGAGCACAGATCTTTCAAAACTTTCTGCTGTGGTGGGCAGAGGGGGAATGTTTCCTCCGGTCTCGGCAGGTGGCTATCTGGTAAATGAGAACATGAAGCGCATGATTTACAGCGATAAGGTGGTGGACCATGCATCCAATCTTGGCGCGTTGATCGCCGCTTCCATTGCAGAGCCATTGGGTATTCCGGCCTATATCTACGATGCCGTTTCCTCTGACGAGTTTTGCGACTTGGCACGAGTAACGGGAATGCCCGAGTTCACCCGCAGGAATTTTTCTCATGTTCTCAACGCGAAGGCCATGGGCAGGAAATATGCAAAGGAAAGACGCGGGTCTTACAAGGATTATAATTTGATTATCGCCCATCTCGGAGGTGGGATCTCCATCAGTGCTCACCAGAAAGGCAGAATCGTGGATTCTATCAGCGATGACGGGGGCCCTTTTTCGCCGGAACGCTCCGGGAGCATGCCACTTAATTTTATTGTGGAGCTCTGTTATTCCGGAAAGTTTACAAAAGAAGGAGTGCTGAGGAAAATCAGGGGCGGTGGCGGATTGAAAGCGCATCTGGGTACAGCCGATTGCCGAAAGATCGAGGAGCGAATTGCGGCCGGTGATGCCCATGCAAAGCTGGTATACGAAGGGATGGGCTATCAGATAGCAAAAGGAATCGGCAACATATGCACGGTTTTTGATGGCCCCATTGATGCCATTATACTGACGGGAGGAGTGGCCTATTCAAAGATGATTATAGAAATGGTGACGAAGAGAGTCGACTTCATAGCACCGGTGGTAGTATACCCCGGCGAAAACGAGATGGAGTCCTTAACTTTGGGGGCGCTGCGGATCCTCAGAGGAGAGGAAATCGCAAGAGAATACGCCGACTAGGCGAATGGGCGAATGTTTGATTCTCATTATTTCTCATTTTATCATTCATTTTGGGTTGGTTCATTCATTTTATAGGCTTATTTAAGATGGATTCCTGCTCACCTGGACCTATTTTTTATATTTCTGGCGAGAATTTGGATCCAAAAGGCCAGCATTTAGGCTTAATGTTGAGTCGCCGGAAGCGATGTGAGGCTATAATTCTTAATTTTATAGGCCTATCTTAGCATAGCTTTTGCTTATGTAGACCTTTTTTCAGTATTTCCTGCGAGATATTGAGCCTTAAAGGCTAGTATATAGGTTTAATATTGGCACATTAGATATAATATGAGCCTACTATGGCATTTTTACATTCCAAAGTTGCAGTCATAGATATCGCCGTGACATTCGTTTCTTCAGCCCCCTGGCAATCCAGAGAATAGGGGCCGAAAGCAGAAACCAAATCAAGGTGTAGACTAAACAGATCTGCCCCATAAAATGGATCGGATAGTGAGAATAATCCCACACGTTCCAGTCCAGGGCCAGGTTGAAAACGCAACCGAACAGGAACTCGATACCGGTGATGACCAGAGCTCCTATGAGACAGTTCTTCCAAAGAGGCAAGGATCTGCTTCCGGTAAATATGTGGTAAAGGATAACAAAGCTGAGTCCGCCTGCAAAAAACATGGTCCAATGTGTAAACCCCCGAAAAAGAATCTCAAGCCCACTGTAGGCTGTTGCTCCCAATAAAAAAATTAGCGTGTATTCAAAAGTGCGCTGCATATTCTGTTCCCTCACAATTTTTCTAAGTGATAGAATTAGTGTTTGTGATTAGCACAGGAATTAACAGCTGAAATTTTTTCCGGAA
>CAYLVS010000149.1:0-4850 GCA_964387185.1 uncultured Oscillospiraceae bacterium
TTGTTTGCCACCCCTGCGTCCAAGGGTGGCAAACAAAACGTCCCCCTGCCACCCCTGCCAGCAAAAGCAGCCAAAGGGTCTGTCCCCGTCGCTATCTGTCCTCGTGCTTTAGGCAAACTTTTTAACAGCATCAATGTACTTTGCCAGGACACCTAGGTTCACGAAATAAAATGAGAATTTATCTTCCTTCTTGACCTGGACCAGCTCGGCCTCAGCTAGTTTCTTAATGTGTTGAGAAATGGTAGCCTGTGAGTAATCGAAAGCCGCCACCACGTCTTTGTTGCAGATCTGAGTACGGTTGCGGTTGCTCAAGAAAATAAAGCGAAAGATTTTAAGTCTGACAGGGTGCGCCAATGCATCGGATACGCGGGCCGTCAGTAGTATTTCTTCTTCGTGCATTTCATCCGGTTCTCTTCTAAGTCGCATATGTAAATCCTTTCTAGCTGTGAGTCTGACAGTTAGGCTTGACAATTTAGAACCTCCCTAACTGACATATCGTATAATAGCAATGCACTGTCGATTATACAAGACAGCCCTTTTGAAGTCAACAATATAAACTCTCACCCTGCGGCGGCGAGTAAATTAATGCGACCCCGCGTCGTGGCAACATGGGGGGTGGCAGTCTGTGTGATTACAGCTTGAACCTCCCGCATATTTTACCACTAGGACAAAAATTAAAGCCACTATTTTTTATGTCCCATTCCAATGCAAAAACCAGGTCACAGATCATCCTAAACCTTGTATTTTAGGACACAGATTGTAAGCCAGTAAATATGTTGTCCTATTTCATAGTGATTTATAGGACACAGAATCTTTTTTCCTGTAATCGTTGTCCTAAATTTGCTTATAATAATTGCATTTGCTCCTAAAATAACGGTCAAATAGGACACAAAATTTAGTTCTGAAGTAGATGTGTCCGATTATGTTCCGGTTAGGAGTCACTGGAACTTGAGATTGGCGATAAGACCTGCCCCAGCGGTGCTTAATACCTGATACCGTAGTAGACCGTTGCTTGGGAGGGTGGAAAGCAACAAGGTTCCGTTTAGGTTTCGGTTCTAAAAAACGGGACACGGTTAACTGCTTCTTGCTTTGTAATCACACAGTCTGACGGTTCTTTTATGTTGTTGAGATAGGGTCCTAATTGCAAATCATCTAGGATATGGACTTGTACTAGACTTAAGTGCCAAATAATTTGCACCAAAATTGTGCTTGTGATAGACTGTTGCCATAGGAGGAAGTTGCCATGATTAAAGGTAAGAACTACAAACGATTAATGGACGAGGTCTTTCGTCTTATGGATGAAGGGCTCCATGTGGTAGATGCGGAAGGCAGAACTATCATTTATAACGAGGCTATGGCCAATATGGAAAAAATGAATCGAAACGAGGTGCTTCGGAAGCCTTTCCACGAAGTGTTCAGCCATATTCTGGAGGATCGGAGTACCATATTGCAAGCGCTGAAGTATGGCAAAAAAACCCCAAACGCACAACAGACCTATCAAAATATCGACGGCCGAGAAATTACAACTATTAACAACACTCATCCTTTGATATTGGACGGGAAAATAGTTGCGGCGGTTGAAATAGCCCGAAACATAACCGACGTGCAAAAGCTGTCTCAAGCGATAATGAAATTCCAGAAGGAACCCACGGAAACAGAAGGAACCGGGCAGAGGAAGATGAAAACCTACAGCTTTGACATGATAATCGGTGAAAATAAGGATTTTAAAGAAGTTGTCAATCGTGCAAAAAAAGCTGCTCAGAGCGATGCTTCCGTTCTTATCTATGGAGACACGGGGACGGGAAAAGAACTCGTCGCTCAGAGCATCCACTATCACAGCGATAGAAAAGGAAAACCCATGCTTGCTCAAAACTGCGCAGCCCTACCGGAGAGCCTGCTGGAAGGGATTCTCTTTGGCACAGCAAAAGGAGGATTTACCGGTGCGCTGGACAGAGTCGGGCTCTTTGAACAGGCCGATGGAGGAACACTGCTGCTGGACGAGATCAGCGCAATGCCCTATGAATTGCAGGGAAAGCTACTTCGGGTGCTCCAGGAGGATTACCTGCGGAGAGTCGGCGGTACAAGGGACATTCCTCTCAACGTTCGCATCATAGCCACAATCAACGAACCGGCGGAAAAACTCATTATGAAGGGGCAGCTGCGAAAGGATCTGTATTATCGGCTTGCCATTATCAATATTAACGTCCCTCCTCTGAGAGAGCGCAGAGACGATATTATCCTACTTGCGGAAAAGTTCATGGAGAAGCATAATAAGCGATTTGGAAAGGAACTTTGGATGATCTCGGAAGGAGCAAAAAAAATGCTTCTGGATCATGAATACCCCGGCAATGTGAGAGAACTGGAAAATATCATTATAGCGGCGGTTTCCATGGCGGATGATGAGCATGTGCTCACCCAAGAGCACCTGCGTATTGAAAAAACCACCCCTGCCAGTGCTGTAGATTACGGAAAGGCTGTAGAATTGGGGCTGCCCGGCTATATGCAGCAGATTGAAGAATATCTCATCCGGCAAGCGATGCTTTCAAACGGCAACAATATCAGCCATGCAGCCAAGCAGCTTGGGCTAAAGAGACAGACACTGCAACACAAGTTGCGAAAAGAAATCAATAGGTAACAATCTAGGAAGCTCCCCCTGTCACTTTTCTCGAGAGAGCAAATATATTTGCATATAAAGCAAATATATTTGCTCTTTTGCTTTGTTAAATAGAAAGTACAATGGATAATAATTCAGAAATATCCTGCAATTGGCGTATTATTGCGGTAAATAAGCAAAAGATACAAATATTAGCTTATATATGCGTCCATAACGCCCTTCCGGACAATGGCATAGAAATTGCTATTACTATAGTAATAGTTTTCAAAGGTTTTCAGCGCAATCAGAACTAATATACAAAATGGAGGAGAGAAATTATGAAAGATGTAAAAGTTATTATTTGGGGCCTTGGCGCCATGGGTTCCGGAATGGCAGACATGCTTCTTGCGAAAAAAGGTGTCGAAATCGTCGGCGTTGCCGGAAGAGCGGGCAAAGTCGGCAAAAGCATGTACGACTATCTCCGAACGCCCAGAGGAGACCGGGCTGATGTCATTATCGGAAGCCCCGAAGACGTAATCAAAGAGAAGTGCGCCGATGTCGTCCTGCTCTGCACCGACTCCTTTACGCGGACAGCTTTTGACCGCATCAAATTCATTCTCGAAAAAAAGATCAACTGCATAACCAGTGCAGAGGAAATGGCCTATCCCCAGGCGCAGGAGCCTGAGCTTGCAAAACAGCTGGATGAGATTGCCAAGGCCAACGGCGTATCCGTGTTAGGAACCGGCATCAACCCGGGCCTGATCATGGACCTGCTCGTGGTAGTCATGACGGGTTGCTGTGAATCGGTTGAGCACATCGTCTCCAGAAGAGTAAATAGCCTCTCTCCATTTGGCCCGGCCGTTATGGAAGAGCAGGGTATCGGCATCACTGTCGAAGAGTTTAAAAAAGGTGTTGAGACCGGATCTCTGTCAGGGCACGTAGGCTTCCCCGAATCCATTAACATGATTGCAGACGCCATCGGCTGGAAGGTTGAAAAAGTCACCCAGTCTATGGACCCCATCGTTACAGATGTAGACAGAAAATCTACCCATGGATTTGCGAAAGCCGGCGATGTTGCGGGCTGCGCAATGAAGGGCTTCGGTTATGTTGACGGAGAGCTGAAGATTGAAATGGATCATCCTCAGCAGATCGAGCCGGAGCAGGTGGGTATCAATACCGGCGATTACGTCATTATTAAGGGAACGCCCAACATTAATATGGTCAATTCTCCGGAAGTCCCCGGCGGCATCGGAACCATCGCAATGTGCGTGAACATGATTCCCCAGATCATCAACGCAAGACCGGGTCTTCACACCATGCTTACGCTACCCGTTCCAAGAGCAATCATGGGTGATATGAGAGAAATGATCAGTGAGGAAGCAAAGATCGTCAAATAACGATATGAGTAGAGAAATGAGGTTACAATGGTAAAGAAAGGTACATGGGTATTGATCCATAGAAATATCCTGGAGCCCGCTGAAAGAGCACCCCAGGTTCCGGAAGACACGAAAAAAGTGCCTTTGGAAATGTGGATCAAAGGTTATTTACAGGACGACGCCGAGATTGGAGTCGAGGTGGAAGTCATTACGCGGACCGGAAGGAAAGAAACGGGAACACTCCTGGAAGCAGAGCCCTATTACAAGCACGATTACGGAAGGTTCGTTCCCGAACTCCAGGTGATCAGCGAGCAGGTAAGGGAGATCACGTTTGGAGGTGACAAGGAATGACATTAGCGAACGATTATAATTCCGTAATGTCCCGTAAAGGGGAGATAATGAAGAAGTCGGTCGGCATCGATTACAGCAGTTTCGAAAGCGGATCCATCGCCTTCGACTATGAGAAAATGATGCGTGAAACAGGCTATACCCTTGAAGAGATGCAGAAGATCCAGCACGACGTTCACGTAGGAAACACACCGATCATCGAACTGCGGAACATCACCGCACTTGCAAGAAAGTGCGCAAGGCCCGGATATGGAGCCAGAATCTTCATCAAAGACGAAGCGAGCAACCCCTCAGGAAGTTTCAAAGCAAGAAGGGCAGCCAACTCCGTCTATCACGCGAAACGGCTTGGTTTCAAGGGCGTTGTCACGGCCACCAGCGGCAACTATGGTGCCGCCGTGGCCAGCTGCTGCGCCAAGGCCGGCCTCCAGTGCATCGTGGTGCAGGAGTGCTTCGACAGCCATGGCGTGGGCCAGCCCGAGATCATCGAAAAAGCCCGCAAGTGCGAGGCCTTTGGCGCGGAGGTCATTCAGCTG
>CAYLVS010000150.1:0-4729 GCA_964387185.1 uncultured Oscillospiraceae bacterium
GCGAAGTACTTCTTGAGGACAGCGTGGAAAATGCAGGACCAAACTCCAGCCCCCACATGATCCTCTATCACACAAATTTTGGATTCCCTCTCATCGACGGAGGCACCAGGTTGGTGATTCCCTCCAAAAGAGTGGTGAACGCAGCCGACGGGAAAGCTGTAGAAGAATCAGTCTATGGAGTTTACAAGGAACCTGACGCTGATGCCGGGGCGCAAATCTATTTTCATGAAACGGTGCCCAGAGATGGCTGGAGTGGCTATGTCGTGGCAAACGATTCTCTTGCGCTGGGACTTCGTGTCACATATGAGAAAAAGAACCTATCTGAATTGATTAACTGGGTGGACCTGGAAACAGGGCGTTATGTTGTGGAAGTGGGGCCATCCAACTGCAAATGCTTCGGCAGGAAAAGCGAGAGAGATGCAGGTACGTTACAGTTTTTGGCTCCCGGCGATATAAGAGAATACAGGGTGAGCTTCAAGGTGCTGGAGGGTTCCGATGAACTCAGGGAAGCAGAAGAGGAACTGAGGTCTTACTGAATCCCTTCTACAAATATATATCTAAAGAGGCAAAGATATGAAAGCAGAAAAAATACAATATCTCGAAAAAATGGCAAGAGACATACGGGCAGAGGTGATCACGATGATCGGCGAGGCAGGCAAAGGCCATGTGGGCGGGTGTCTGTCAATAGCGGATGTGATCGCAGTGCTATATTTTCATCAGATGCGGGTGGATCCGAAAAACCCGAATATGGAAGGTCGAGACCGTCTGGTTTTATCGAAAGGGCACGCAGGCCCCGCTCTTTATGCAGCTTTGGCCTTGAAGGGGTACTTTCCCATGGAGTGGCTCAAAACATTGAACCAGCCCGGGACCAATTTGCCAAGTCATTGTGACATGACAAAAACGCCGGGAATTGATATGACAGCCGGGTCTTTAGGCCAGGGAATTTCCTGTGCAGTCGGCATCGCAAAGGCCGCTGCCATCATTGGAGGAGGCGAGTACATCTATGCCATTATCGGCGACGGGGAAAGCCAGGAAGGTTCTGTCTGGGAGGCCTCGATGTCAGCTGCCCAGTTCAAACTGGACAATCTGATCGTGTTTCTTGACAACAACGGTTTGCAGATCGACGGGACAACAGATGAGATCATGAGTCTTCTGGATCCTGCAGCCAAATGGGAGGCTTTCGGATTCAAGGTTTATCATATAGACGGGCATGATGTGGAGGCCATAAGCGATACCATCGATATAGCAAAGGCGCAAAAGGATGGAAAACCCACCATGATTGTACTTGATACCGTTAAAGGCAAGGGTGTGACATTTATTGAAAAGGAGAGGGCAGCCAGCCACAGTATGTCATTAAATGGTGAGCAGATTACTCAGGCCTTGCATGAAATATATGGGAGGGCAGAGTAAATGGGACGCGAATTAACAAAAGCACTATGCGAAAGCATAGCGGACGCCATGACCAAGAATGACAAGGTGGTTTTAGTCGGAGCGGATCTCATTAAAACCGATGGATTAAAAAATATTATAGATACCTTCCCGGAACGCGTAGTCAATGTGGGGATTGCGGAGCAGAACATGGCCGGGGTAGCTGCCGGCATGGCTTCCTATGGAATGATTCCCATCATCAATACCTTTGCAGCCTTTGCCTCCCGAAGAATCTGCGATCAGGTGGCGATTTCCATCTGTTATTCCAATCAGAATGTAAAAATTATTGGCACCGATCCCGGGATCACGGCAGAGCTCAACGGGGGAACCCACATGACCTTTGAAGATGTCGGTGTGCTTCGGAGCATACCAAATATCATGATTGTGGAAGCTGCGGACAGCATTGAACTTAAACAGATGGTTCCTGCCATTCTAGAACATAAAGGGCCGGTTTATCTGCGGATGTATCGAAAGAGTACGCCCCGTGTCCATGAAGAAAACTACCAATTTAAGTTGGGAAAAGCGGACTTGTTACGCACCGGTCAGGACGTGACCATCCTCTGTTCCGGAATCATGGTGTCCGAGGCAATGGAAGCTGGGAAACAGTTGGAAACAGATGGAATCAATGCAGAAATCATAAACATTCACACCATCAAACCTCTGGATGAGGAAGCAATTTTGGCATCTGCGGGGAAGACCGGGGTCATCGTTACCTGTGAGAATCACAACATACTGGGCGGGTTGCGAGGGGCAGTGGCAGAAGTCGTAACGGTCCACGATCCGGTGAAGATCTATCCCGTAGGAGTTAAGGATGTAAAAGGGGAGGTGGGGGTTCTGGATTATTTGAGATGCCGGTTCGGTCTCAATGCGGAAGCCATCGTTTCCGCCGCGAAGAAAGCTGTGAGTGAGAAATAGTATATGCATAATGCGTGTTTGAAGAGAGGAAGGGGAAAATGCAGTACGGATATATGGGGAGCTATGTTAGAGTAGACCTGACGGAAGGTAGTATTACTTTTCAAACATTTTCCGATGAAGTACTCCGAAAATATATCGGCGGAACCGGATTGGGAACAAAGATATTATACGACGAGACGGACAAAACAACAGATCCTTTGGGGCCGGAAAATGTACTGACCTTTAATACGGGACCACTGGTAGGAACAAAAGCACCGAACTTCGGAAGATATCATGTGGTGACGAAGTCTCCTCTTACAGGCAAATATGCGGAATCAAACTCCGGAGGGAAGTTTGGACCCGCATTGCGAAAATCTGGCTATGATGGAATCATCGTAACAGGAAAATCGGAAAAACCGGTTTATTTATCCATTGACAACGGTAAGGTGGAACTGCTGGACGCAGCTGAACTTTGGGGCAAAGATACCTTTGAGGTGGGCGATTGGATGAAGGAGACATACGGAAAGAGTTCTGTATGTTGCTGTATCGGCCCTGCAGGAGAAAAATTATCCCGGATTGCTGCCATCATGAATGACGGAAGAGATGGAAGAACTGCAGCTAGATGCGGCGTTGGTGCTGTGATGGGGTCCAAGAATCTGAAGGCAATCGTTGTTAAGGGAAATAAAGAAGTACCGCTCTTCGATAAAGAGCAGTTTAATGCAGTCAGTAAGGAGTGGTCCCTGAAAATAGCAAACGGACCGGGAAAAGATGTACTTGGTCTTTATGGAACTTCCTGTGGCCTTGAAGGTACGGAAGTTATGGGTGATCTGCCTATCAAAAACTGGGGTCGGGGAAACTTCGAGGGAGCAAAAAAAATTTCCGGGCCTGCAATGGCAGAGACAATTTTAACCAAGCGTTACTACTGCGGCCAATGTGTCATCGGATGCGGAAGAGTTGTTGAGGTCAAGGAAGGAAAATATGCTCTTGAGGAAAGTGCCGGACCGGAGTACGAGACCCTCGGGACGCTGGGAGCCAATCTGCTTATTGACGATCTTGCAGCCATCTCCACCATGAATGTTCTCTGCAACCGTTACGGTTTGGACACAATTTCAACAGGATGCACTATTTCATTCGCCATTGAGGCCTTTGAGAAAGGGCTTCTGACGAAAGAGGATTTGGGCGGTCTCGAACCGAAATGGGGAGATCCCGACTCAGCAATTGCTTTGATTCGAAAGATCGGGGAGCGGGAGGATTTTGGATATTGGCTGGCGGAAGGGAGCAAGATCGCTTCAGAAAAATTGGGCGGCATAGCACCTCAATTGGCTGTTCATGTGAGGGGACTTGAGTTTCCCGCTCATGATCCCAGAGGTGCCAACGGTATGGCATTGCAATATATCACCAGCCCAAGAGGAGCTTGTCATCTAAGTTCTTTTACCCACGACTTTGAATACGGGGGGGGAGGACCGAAGCTGAACTTCCCGGATGAAGCGTTCAACCGCTTCGGCTATGAGGGAAAAGGAGCATTTGTGGCCCAATACCAGGATTTGATGGCTCTTTTTGATTCTTTGACAGGCTGTAAATTTGTTATTTTCGGGTTTGAGGGCAAGCCGCTGGAGAAGATCAAGATGTTCTTGGATCTTGCGACAGGATGGAATATTACGGAAGAGGAGCTGATGGAGACCGGGGAGCGGATTATGAACCTGAAGCACCTGTACAACCTCAAGTGTGGATGGACGGCTGAGGAGGCAAAACTTCCCTATAAAATGTATGGAATAACAAGGGGTACCGGAGGCGCCGCCGACAATATCCCCAATGCCGGTCTAATGCTAACCCAATACAACAAGGTTAGGTGCTGGGACGAACACGGCATTCCTTTGAAAGAAACCTTGGATAGGTTAGGATTGGAATGAGCCACACTAAGTATGTAACACTGGAGTTTGGAATACCTTATCGGGATATGTTGTCCGATAAGGTGTTTTGCATCCCAATTCGTGAAGAAAGGAACATTGCCAATTTAATGGACGCTTTTCTTACCGATAACCCTGCTTTCGCAGAACAATCTGCGGAGAGGGGATATTTTGACGGCCAAAAGCTTAAGGCGGTTTACACGCGGAATGGCAGGCTGGTATCCATGGATGAGGAAATCGCCGATGGTGACTCAATCCGTGTCATTGTTCCCATCGTAGGAGGGTAGTGACAAGCGGTGGCAAGGGCGATATTGAGACAATAGAAAATGAAAGCCATATTTTTCAACATCGAGAAATATGGCTTTTTATATTGTAATTGTACCCAAAAGGGTGGAAGCCATTTTTTTGTCCTTGTAAGAGAACATGTGTTCTGATATGATGTGGATACAGAGAAAGGACCGTAGAGTTATGAGGAGCATCTTCCATATAGACGCAAATAG
>CAYLVS010000151.1:0-4722 GCA_964387185.1 uncultured Oscillospiraceae bacterium
TAGGTGCACCTGCGGAGGTTACTGATTTTAGCAATAGGTTTTTCCCCTTGGAAAAAGCCTTCCGATATGAATTCCGACGGGCTGAAAAGCGATTCAATGATATTTACTGGGAAGCAGAGAGAGAAGATGCAATCTCTTTTGGTGGTATGGTCATGGATAGAAAGTTAGGCCCGGTTTTAAAGATGGAACATGTAGTAAAAAGGATCTTTAATCACAGCAAGCAAGACCATATGACTGAGTTTGGTAGGGAAACTGAACGCCTTAAAGAAAACATCTGCCGCCTTCTGAGTCGACAGAACATCTATGTTGTACCCAAAAATGTACAGATCATGGCGGAGAGCAATCAAATCATCAGTTATTTAATTACCCTATACCTGCGGGAAGGAGATTGGGTCGTAGCGGAGGAACCTATCGTTCCTGATAACTCCAGTATTTTCTATAACCGCGGCATTAATATTGCTACTGTACCCATGAAGGATGACGGAATGCGGATGGATATGCTGGAGGATGCAATTAGGAAGTATAAGCCAAAGTTTATCTATACCCAGCCTAACTTCCACAATCCTACGGGGATCACCATGTCGCTAAGGAAAAGGCAGACCTTGCTACAATTGGCGAATGCTTATAATGTGCCTATTATAGAGGAGGACTATCAACAGGAGTTTTCTTACACAGATAGGGTACTGCCAAGTCTTTATGCACTAGATGCCAATAAGTTGGTGATATATGTGTATTCTTACACCTTGATTTTCCCATATATGATGAAGATCGGCTATGCAGTAGGGCCATCAGACTTCATAGATATGATGGGATATGCCGCCAGCGTTGATGAGACAATCGTAAGCGGGATCGGCCAGTATTTTCTAAATGAATATGTTGAGTCTGGTGCTTATGATGATCATGTCAAAATAGTGCGAAGGGAATACTCTGATAGACTTGACCTCCTCTGTAGAGAATTAGATAAAATTTCAGATAAAGGTATTACTTATAAAAAACCCTCAGGAGGGCTCTTACTTTGGTGCACACTGGCTGACGATATCAATGAACGTGAGTTATGTAAGATTGCCGAAGAAAAAGGCGTATTAGTAATGCCCGGATGGGTTTTTTACGAAAGCTATAATAGAGAAAAAGGCCACCTTAGATTGTGCTTTTCAAGTGTCACGAAGGATGAAATCCGCCGGGGCATTGCTCTCCTGGGAGAGGCTTTGGATGAGCGCAGACATAATAAGCCATAAAGAGAAAGGAAGAATAAATGAACAAATTTATCGAATACAGAAGAGAATTCCATCAATACGCTGAACTTGGTTGGAGAGAAATCAGGACCAGTGCCAGAATTGCGGAGATTCTTGAGGACATGGGATATACTTGCCTCATGGGTACCGATGTTATCGATGTAAATTCACTTTCCTTTGAAATGCTAAGTGATGAAGAAAAAAAGGCAGAGAAGGACCGTGCCATCGCCCAAGGCGCCAAAGGGGAATACGTTGAAAGAACAGAGGGTTATCCGGGCGTAATAGCCGAACTTGACACGGGCAGAGAAGGACCGGTAACAGCCCTTCGCTTTGATATTGACTGCCTCCCATATCAAGAACCAAAGAAAGAAGGTTATAGGCCTTTTGATGAAAATTATATTTCACTTAATGAAGGGTGTGTCCACGCTTGTGGGCACGATGCACATGCTGCTATGGGGCTTGGCTTGGCACAGGAGCTGATAGAGCGAAAGGATAGGTTAAAAGGCAAGATTAGGATTATATTCCAACCTGCTGAGGAAAGATACTATGGGGCCCAGGCTATAGTGGACAAGGGTCACCTAGATGACGTGATAAACCTTATTGCCGTACATGTGGCTCTTACAGGAGACGGATCTCCCCTGCCCTCGAATACAATTTGCTGTGGTTGCAAAGACTTCGTTAGTGATTGCCAATTGGATATAACTTTTACAGGTAGGGCTGCTCATCCATGCGGTGCATCCCAGGAGGGTAAAAATGCATTGCTTGCTGCCTGCACGGCTGCCCTTAACATGCATACCATCGCTCCACACGAGTCGGGACTCTGCAGAGTCAATGTGGGTATTCTCAATGCAGGTGTCGTAGTCAACACGATCCCGCCGAATGCATTTATGAGCGTAGAGTACAGAGGTCAGAATGAGGAAATATCAAAATATGTACGTGCAAGAGTTTTTGATATTCTAGAAGGAGCTTCAAAGTCATATGATCTGGAATACTCAGTGAATGACTTTGGTGAGATACCAGCTTCACAGAGCGATGATGCCATGATGGAAGTCATCCAGCGATCCGCAAGCAAAGTGCCTTGGTTTGAGAAGATTTATTTTGAGGGTAGCATAGGAGGAACGGATGATGCTGCAGTCATGATGAACAAAGTCAAGGAGAATGGGGGTATAGCAGCCTATACAGGTATTGGAACCGATACGACCCAACCACTGCATAACTCGGAGTTTGATATTGATGAAGAGGCCATTCCGGCAGCCATCGATATGCTGACCCATGCTATTGAAGAACTGAATATGTAGAAAGGATTGAAACATACAGGAACTTGTAACGCGATAGATTAGGAAATAGGCATAAATAAAAGAAGGCTTTTGAAGCCTTCTTTTATTTTACTACTTGTAAATTAAACCGCTTTATTATACTATATATAGTAACCGTAATACGAATCACCAACTATAGAGAGTATATGACGGGTCTTTTGAGAAGTGTGCGTTTAGGCCCTTCGAAGTAGCTAATCACTTGATAAATCACAGCAATACGGGAGGTTTAGGTATGGGAATCACTAAAATTCAAAAGCGCAACGGGGAAATCACCGATTACAGTTTATCTAAAATCAGAAATGCTATTTTTGCGGCGGCTCAGGCTGTGGGGGGACAGGATGAGGTGGAGGCCCAACGATTGGCAGGGCTAGTAGAAGGTGTGCTTGCCGAAACCTATCGCGCAAGCATTCCAAGCGTGGAAGATATCCAGGATATTGTAGAGAAGATTCTGATTGAGGAAGGTCATGCAAAGACAGCCAAGGCCTATATCCTATATCGAAAAGAAAGAGAAAGCCTCCGCATCAACAGCAACTTGTTCATGGATGCGGAGCAGATGATTGAAGAATACGTGTCTTTAGACGATTGGAGAGTCAACGAGAACTCCAATATGGGTTATTCTCTTCAAGGTCTCAACAACCATATTGTTGAAAGCATCACGCAGAAATACTGGCTGAATAAGGTATATCGGAAAGAACTTAGAGACTCCCACATTCGAGGCGATATTCACATCCATGATCTGGGTCTGCTCGCTCCCTATTGCTGCGGATGGGATCTGGAGGATTTCCTGATGAAAGGATTCAGGGGCGCCAAAGGCAAGATTGAATCCAGACCTCCCAAGCACTTCGAATCTGCCCTTATGCAGCTGGCAAACCTGCTCTTTACTCTTCAGGGTGAATCGGCAGGTGCGCAGGCTGTATCCAGCATCGATACCTATCTAGCACCGTTCATTTACTATGATGGACTGGACTACAAGCAGGTAAAAAAGGCAGTCCAACGCTTCATTTACAATCTCAATGTGCCGACAAGAGTGGGTTTTCAGACTCCCTTTACCAACATCACGTTGGATATCGCACCCCACCCTCTCCTGAAAAAGCAAGGGGCAATCATCGGTGGCGTCATGATGGACAAGACCTACGGCGAATTCCAAAAAGAGATGGATCTATTTAATATGGCTTATTGCGAAGTGATGATGGAGGGAGACGGCGCCGGCAGAGCCTTTAGCTTCCCCATTCCTACCGTTAATATTACGAAGGATTTCCCCTGGGAATCAGAAGCCGCCCATATGATTATGGAAATGACCAGAAAGTTCGGCACACCTTATTTCGCAAACTTCATTAACTCAGACCTGTCTCCCGAGGACATCCGGTCCATGTGCTGCCGTTTGCGTCTGGACAACCGGGAGTTGCGCCATCGAGGCGGCGGTCTCTTCGGAGCCAATCCCTTGACCGGATCCATAAACGTAGTGACACTGAATATGGCCAGGATCGGCTACTTGGCAGCGGACGTTCAGGAATTCAAGACCCAGGTTCGGAAGCTGATGGAATATGCAAAAGAAATTTGTGACTGCAAGCGTGAAATGCTGGAGAAATATATGGATTCCGGCCTGTATCCCTATTCCCGTTTCTACCTTTCCGGCGTGAAGCAGGCCACCGGGGGCTATTTTAAGAACCATTTTTCCACCATCGGTCTCAACGGGATGAATGAAGCCTGCCTCAACCTTTTGGGTGCGGATATCACCACGGAAGAAGGCAATGCATTTGCGGTGGAAATCATGGATTTTATGAACCGAATCATCCAGCTGTACCAGGAAGAAACCGGGAACCTATGGAATTTAGAAGCTTCCCCGGCAGAAGGGACCAGCTATCGTTTCGCAAGGCTGGACAAGAAGCTCTATCCCAACATCATTTCCGCAGGCGTGGATGAGCCCTACTACACCAACTCCACCCAACTTCCCGTAGGTGCAACGGATGATGTTTTTGAGGCCATTGAGCTTCAGGAAAAGCTGCAGACTTCTTATACCGGAGGGACCGTTCTCCACGCCTTCCTGGGAGAACAAATTGACAATGCGGAAAAGAATGGCTACTGGGCTTACATGCCGTTTATGCATGCAAACGGATTGTTTGAAAAGTATGCTTTGAATCCTATTAAGTTCACAGCCGAAGCCTACATGGGTA
>CAYLVS010000152.1:0-4192 GCA_964387185.1 uncultured Oscillospiraceae bacterium
TTCTCAACTTTGATAAAAGCAACCACGGGGTCTGTCCCCGTGGTTGCTTTCCTAATTATTCTTCTGCCGGTTCCATATACGGCTCATTTTCACGTGTCACCGCAGAACCAAGGTTAAGAACATTCTTTTGAATCTCCAGAATAATGTTGTTTATATCCGCCACCTGTTCCGGAGAGACGCTGCTGACAGCAAGGTGCGTATTGTAAAGGATTTTTACTAGTTCATCATGAACATCGTACATATTTTTTTTGATGCCCCACAAGGATTCAGGGCTGACAATCCTCGATTCGATATCTTCCCTAGTCACCGCCCCTTCTTTAGATAAGGTGTATTCCGATACCTGCTGCACATCGATGCAATTATAGCCGTAGGCGTTGCGGATAGATTCCGCCAACTCTTTTTTTGCATCTTCTTCGCCGTGTACGAGGAAAATTTCATGAGGCGGTCTTTGAAGACCTCCCACCCATTCCATGAGCTCGTTTCTGTCCGCATGACCGGAAAACCCTTGAAGATTATATACTTCAGCTTCCACCTGGATTCTCTCACCGAAGACGGATACTTGCTTGTCTCCGTCCACGATGGATCTACCCAGGGTGCCTACACTCTGATAACCTACGAACACGATGCTGGCCTTTGGGTTCCATAGATTGTGCTTCAGGTGGTGCTTTATCCGTCCCGCTTCACACATACCGCTGGCAGATATGATAATCTTCGGCTGCGGATCCAGGTTCAAAGCCTTCGAGTCTGCACTGGTCCTGGTAAATTTCAGATTTTTAAAGTCCAGAGGGTTGTTACCATTTAATATGTAAGCTTTGGTTTCATCATCGAACACCTGAGCGTTTCTTCTGAAAACCTCCGTTGCAGAAGTAGCCATTGGGCTGTCCACATATACCATGATTTCGTCTAATACCGCTCTGTATTCTGCATGTTCCTCGTAGAAGCGATTGAACAAATAAATCAATTCCTGGGTACGTCCCACGGCAAAGGAAGGAATGATAACATTTCCACCTCGGCGGACCGTTTTCAGCACGATATCGATCAGAGTATCTATGCTAGCTGAGTTAGCCTCGTGAACGCGATCGCCGTATGTGGCTTCCATAATCAGAAAATCGGCTTTCTTGATAATAGTCGGATCCCTGAGGATGGGCTTGTTTCTCATGCCCAAATCTCCGGTGAACACCAGCTTCGATGCGTCTCCGTTTTCTTTTATGAATAGTTCAATGATAGAAGATCCTAAAATATGTCCTGCATCGTTGAAGACCACTTTAACGTCCTCAGAAGCATCCAAGAGCTGATCGTAGAGCACCGGTTCAATATGTTTTAAGGCCAGCTCTGCATCCTTGATTGTATAGAGAGGTTCTATCAAGGGTCTCCCTGCCCGTTCATTTTTGCGGTTTTTCCACTCTGCTTCCTTCTCCTGAATGTAAGCGCTGTCTCTCAGCATTACATTCAGAAGATCCGCAGTAGCGTCGCTGCAATATATCTTTCCATTAAATCCCCGTTTTACGAGCAAGGGAATTCTTCCACTGTGGTCAATATGTGCGTGGCTGAGCAGAACTAAGTCCAGTTCAGCCGGGTCGAAATCGAAAGGTTCCCAGTTCAGTTCCTCCAGGTCGTCATTTCCCTGAAACAGACCGCAGTCCATTAGAATCTTACTCTTGTCAGTTGTTATCAGATGGCAGGAGCCGGTAACAGATGTTGCTGCACCTAAAAACTTGATCTTCATTCCCATTCCTCCTAGCAAATTAAGTCTGTTTTGCAACCATGAGGTCTGTACCCGTGGTTGTTTTTATTATAACACATCTCTCCTTAATGTATATTATTTCGCACTATTATCACTCACCCTTTTTAGTGCTATAATGTCTCCATGCGCATGTTTACCCAGTATAAGGGGTTACCCCATCAGGTCTATATCATACTCTTGGCGAGGATCATCAGTGCCATAGGTATGTTTGTGTACCCTTTTCTCACTTTATTCCTCAGTAGCAGACTTGGTTTTTCAGAACTGGACATCGGGAAGTTTCTCCTCATCGTTTCCCTTTCCTATATTCCCGCTGCCATGATTGGGGGAAAGCTGGCGGATCGCTTCAGCCGAAAGAATACATATCTGGTGGCAATGGTTTGCTCCGACATCGCATTGCTGTCGGCAGGTTTTCTTACCGAATCCATTACGGTAATCTACCTTTTGCTCGTGGCATTCTTTTTCATGAACATGTCGATGCCGATACTGGCAGCTATGATGATGGATCTGACGGCACCTGTAAACCGGCAGGAATCCTTTTCGCTGGTCTATTTGGGCATCAATATCGGCGGCGCAATCGGCCCTATGGCTGCGGGTTTCATGTTTGAGAATCACACTCCTTGGATTTTTTGGGGTGAAGCGATTCTCAACCTCATAGCTCTGGCTCTAATTTTTTCCTTCATTAATGATACGAAGCCCGGCGAAGAGGATATGAAACGGATTGCAGATGACGCTGCCAGAAAAGCAGAGACCGCGAGCAGCGATTCTATGATTCGCATTTTGCTACGCTCTCCAATTCTGCTCTGCTTCGGTATCTGTGCATCCGCATTGGCCTTTTCCTACAGCCAGGTTTCCTTCATGCTTCCCCTTCAGATGGAGGATCTTTTCGGAATCAGCGCCGGCGCAAAGTACTTTGGCATCCTCTGCTCTCTCAACTGCGTCGTTGTGGTGCTGACGACCCCTTTTCTCGTGCTTTTTACCAAGCGGAACAGCCCCCTTGTCAACATGAGTATTTCCGGCATTCTCTACATGATCGGCTTTGGCCTCTACGGTATGGCCGGCCATTTGGCCGTATTCTATATCCTGACTGCGGTCTGGACTTTTGGGGAAATCGTGTCGGCTACAAACACCGGCGTCTACATAGCAAACCACTCGCCCGTCACTCATAGGGCAAGGTTTCAATCGATCTTTGATATCATACAGGGCACGGGCAGAGCGGTAGGTCCTCTTACAATGGGATACTTTCTAATGAGCCATTCCATTCCTGAAGCCTGGGGAGTCGTCGGCATTCTCTGCTTTGTCGCTGCAGTAGCGTTGTTCGTCTTGCGCAGGGTTGAACTGAGGCAAAACCGACATTAGTAAAGGGATACAAGAGGAGCCGGTCCTGTCTTCTGTAAAAAAACCAGCCACGGATAACTCTCGTGGCTGGTTGACAATTTATGTATCTGACTTGGCTTAAATGCTTGGATTAGACGTAATTCTGCTTGACCTTGATGTCCACCGGCTTTCTGCCTTCCTTCCACTTGATCTCGCCCGGCAGGATGCAATCCTTTACTGGGCAGACGTTGAGGCAGAGATGGCAGCCTACGCACTCGTCATTGATGGTGGGTCTTCTCTTCTTGTCGTCCCAATCAATCGCCTGGTGAGCGGCGTCGTAGCAGGATACATAGCATCTGCCACAGCCAACACACTTCTTGTCGTCGATTTTGGGGATGACTTTGAAATCGCGGTTCAGGTCTTCGGCCGGAACCAGATTTGGAAGAGCCATTCCGACAAATTTGGAGATGTCATCGATGCCCTTTTCATCCATGAAGTGAGCCATGCCATTGATCATATCCTTTACGATCTCATAGCCGTACTGCATAACAGCCGTAGTGACCTGAATATTTCTGGCACCCACTAACAGATAGTCAAGGCAGTCGTTCCAGGTCTCAATGCCGCCGATACCGGAGAGGTGAACGCCAGCCAGATCCGGACAAGAGGCCAGGTTTGCGATAAAGCGCATGCCGATTGGCTTTACTGCTGCGCCGGAATAACCGGAGATGGAGGAAACGCCGTTGACAACCGGCATACCTGTCATATTCTCATAGTCCATGCTGGTGATGGATTTCACCGTATTGATGGCCGAGATGCCCTTTGCGCCGCCCTTAATGGCTGCGATGGCAGCAGGCTCCATAATTGTGATATTCGGTGTCATCTTTGCAATGACGGGAAGCTTGGTAGCCTTGGAAATGGCCCTTGAATACTGCTCAACCAATTCAAGGTTTGTCCCTACGTCGGAACCCATAGCGTGGCTTGTCATCTGCGGGCAGGAGAAGTTACATTCAATCAGGTCTGCGCCTGCTTGCTCGGACATGATGCCCAACTGTACCCATTCCTCTTCGCAGCTGCCCATTACGCTAGATACGACAACTTTGTCCGGATAATCTTTCTTGAGTCTATAGAGGAACT
>CAYLVS010000152.1:4202-4721 GCA_964387185.1 uncultured Oscillospiraceae bacterium
TCCATGTTTTTGAAGCCAATCCAGGGAACACCCGCTTTGTCGTTTTGGTCAAATCTGGGTGAGCACTCGTCTGCCACAAAGACTCCTATGGTCTTGAAGAAGACGCCGCCCCATCCTGTTTCAAAAGCTTTTGCAACCATATCGTAGTTGCCGCCTACCGGTGAGGAGGAAAGGAAGAACGGGTTCTCACACTTTACGCCCATATATTCAATGGATAAATCTTTCTTAACAGCCATCTTATTTCACACCTTCTTTCTTTGCAAGGTAGGCAATGATGCTGTCAGCTGCATCCTTTCCTTCTTTAACAGCCTCAACCGCTGTCTTTCCGCCATTTACAACGTCTCCGGCTGCAAAGACCTTTGCCAGGTTGGTCTTGCCGCTGGTAGTTGCTTTGACTCTACCTTTTTCCGTGACCTTGACGCCTGCTATGGCTGTCATGTCCTCGGGTTTCTGTCCGATAGCAAATACTACAGCATCTGCCTTGAGCTTCAAGCCTGAAACGCCGTCACGACCGTTGAA
>CAYLVS010000153.1:0-4720 GCA_964387185.1 uncultured Oscillospiraceae bacterium
CCTTAGAATGGAGATTGGTATGGATATAAAGATTGAAAAAATACCTGTAGAAGATATCAACGAGATCAACAGAATACAGAAACTTGCCTTTATGGATTCCTATCGCCAGTACAAATTTTGCCCCGCTTTTGAGGCCACTAATGAACAAATGATATCCTTTCTTGAGAAATCAGAAGCTTACAAAATCCTACTCAATGAAATGATCGTAGGTTCAGTGTTTATCTATAAAATTAGTGACAATCACTATGAACTGGATACAATATCAATTGATCCTCAATTTCAGAATATGGGGATAGGCGGTAAGGTAATCCGCTTAATTGAAAATCTTTATCCCACTGTGCAAACATGGACCTTGTCAACTCCTGAAACGGATTATAGAAATCGTCATCTCTATGAAAAATTTGGTTATAAACAAATCGGAGGTGAATTCGTTAACGAACACTTGAACCTGATCAGATATAAAAAGGAAATAAGCAAACTCTAATGTTCAACCCTCAAACCTGATCTGAGAGCCAGCTATTCAAATAAAGCAGCCAAAACAGGCCACAAAACCAGGAATACGATAACAATTATACCTATAGACCAAAGGGGCATATCCCACCTCAATAAATACGAGGAATATGTCCTTGAGCGCTCAATAGCTTAGGATCCGCTCTATAGCATCCACCGCATGCGCCACCTCTTCCTCCGTATTCCAATGGCCGAAGGCAAACCGCACCGTTCCCTGGGGGAAGGTTTTAAGGGTCTGATGGGCCAAGGGAGCGCAATGCAGACCGCATCGGGTCATAATCCCAAACTCGTTGTCAAGGCGGAACGCCACTTCTGCGTTATCTCGATCCGTGAAATCCAAAGATACGATGGGGCAACGCTCTTCCTTTGCCTCCGGCCCCACCACCCTAACCGCGGTGTGGTTTTCAAAAGCCTCCATAAACGATCTTGTCAGCTTCAATTCTTCTGCCCTAATATTGTCAACACCCTTTTCCATCACGTAATCCAGAGCGGCGGATAATCCCAAGACTCCGGGAAGATTCATGGTCCCGGGCTCCAGCTTGTCCGGCATAAAGTCCGGCATGGTAATAGAATCCGAACGGCTGCCGGTACCGCCGTCAATAATCGGTGAAATTGCCTGCGCCAATTTATCATCTAAAAGCAGGCCTCCGATTCCCTGAGGACCGAGCAACCCCTTGTGGCCCGTAAACGCAAGGCCGTTTATGTTCATCTCTTTCATATGAATGGGAAACACGCCTGCTGTCTGGGCTGCATCCACGATAAAAAAGATGCCCCGCTCCTTGCAGAGCTTGCCCACTTCTGCCACGGGCATTAGAGAACCGCAGACATTGGAACCGTGGAGCATAACTACAGCCTTAGTATCAGTTGTGATCTGCTTCTTAAAATCCTCAAGGTCCAAGCAACCCTTTTCATCGCATTGTGCAATTCCCAGGTCTACTCCCCGCAATCTGGCAGCTTCTGCGGGCCTGGCTACCGCATTGTGTTCCATAGAGGTGATGACCAGCCGATCACCGGTACGGAGCATCCCATGAATTATATAATTGAGGCTAAATGTCACATTTGGTGTAAATACCACATTGCTTTCCCATTCAAAGCCGAAAAAATCCCGCAACTGTTCCCGGGTCCCTAATAGCTTCTCTGAAAGAGAATAAGAGGAGCGATAACCGCCCCGGTTCACATTGCAACCGACGTTTTCAATATATTCAAGCATCGCTTGCCCAACACCCGGGGCCTTCGGAAACGATGTGCTACCATTGTCCAAATAAACATTCCGCATCTTGTCAATCTCCTTTACAGCAATGGTAGCAGATTAATTAGGGAATTACAAACTGTATTATATGCTCATTAAGGCACAAAGCACCCACGGGGTCTGTCCCCGTGGGTGTTATTTATGTTAGCTTTAACTTACATTATGTGAAATTGATAAGACTCGACAACCTCTCTTTTTCTAATAACTTATGTTCATCCTTTTTGCTCCATGCATCTATTCCCCCTTCCACACAGCGAGTGTCCAGCTTTCCTGCGGCATAAGCGTTCCCCTTCAAGTGAGGAGCATCCAATATCCCCAGCTTTATGGCCTCCGCCAAAACCACCGGATCTGTTAGGGGATCCATTTCCTCATGCCTTTCCATCCTTATGCCCAACTCCACGATAGCCGAAAGGAGAACGGAAGCCTCATCGAGCAGCTCATCCTTTCGCCCGATTACAGCAGGATCTGCCAGAGAATCGGCATTTCCTGTAAAGCAATTTTGTATGACTCCCTGAACGATCTCACAGCTTTCAATCACATCCGCGGCTTCTGCAGCATGATCCCCTTCACAGTACCCCACAACGTGAATAATATGGGGCTTGATCTGAAGAGCATGAACGGTAGAAGCAGCCAGTTGTCCTTTTGCTACGTTCTCTCTGGGGGACAAATGGAGCAAGCCTGCCCGGGCCTGCCTGTATGAAGTAAAGTCCTTATCGTGGAGGGATTCAATGAGCAAAATCTTGGCAAGCATCTTGGCCAGATCCATGGCCGGCGTTATCATCGGCGGAGTGTTGAACATGTATTGTGCCACATAGTGCCTTATCCCCATGGCCTTGGCATTATAGGCTGCCAGATAAGCCATCACCACGGCAATTGCATCATGGGCATCCCGAAGGCTCCAGTGGTGGGATTCGTTTACTTCCAGGGGTATCTCGTTGAGACCGTACCAGCGCATGGCTTCCTGATTTTCTCGGATGGCTGCTTCCGGGGGACGCTTGGAACGTCCGTCAAGGGCACTGTACCAACAGAGAGGAATCGCCCCCCAGGCGTTGTTGATCGTATCCTTGGACAATTCCGCCCAGGATACCAAGTCTCTGGTCCCGCTGTAGATACGCAACATGGGATAGTTGCCCACCCGACTCGCTTCCTTGAAACGCAACAAGTCATCCCTATTGCGTATGGGTGCACCGCCGGCTCCGCTCTGCATAGGGTCCATTTCTCCGGGTCTGAAAAAGGATTCTTGGGCATTTTGATCCGGTGCAATAGAAATCACATCCAACACCCGGGCTTCGGCAATCTCCCGAATCCCCTGTCTGGTCCTTTCCAGATCAGGCAGACCGAAATGGTGGCGTAAAAGGGGCGCGGGCTTTACTGCATGGATTCTATCCACCAGATTGTCGCTGTTCTGTCTCGTTTCGCAGGTTCCTTCCCTGCATTCCAAATATTCCATGGTATCCGATGTGCTTTCCAGCCCGGTGAAGCAACGTTCAAATATGCCTGCCTCTTCCGCCATCCGGCAGACCGGGGGAGTGCCGCCAAAGGCAAACCGATACTTCTTCCGTTCATCCTCGTCTATCTTAGCCTTAAAATCCTGCAGGAGATTTTCGGCGACCTCCGGTGTGAGCCGGTAGCTGATTCCCACTATATCGGGATTAAAGTCCCGGATTTCCTCTATGAAGGCATCTAGGGGAACGGCCGCCCCTAAAAACCGGGTTTCGTAACCCAACTCCTCCGCCAGCTTAAGAAACCTCACCACTCCTGCTACATGGACGCAGTTGCCCATGGCTCCTGCAATAATTCTTCCCTTCATGGCTATCTCCTTCCTTTTTCTCTATCCTTCTGTGATAAAGCTGCGAAGTTGTTTCAGCGTCATACCTGTCAGTCCCATCTGTTCCACAGTACGTCCGCACGCCCAATAATCCGTTTCGTGGAGAATGGATGCCAGAAGGATGATGGAATCGATAGTAGGTGTCGGCACTTTGCAGAACCTTCCTAGGGATGCAATGGGTACCAGGCTCATAGGAACATCCTCTGTTATGTATCTGTGCAAAACCGTCTTTGGCGCCATAATACCATCATAGCCCCGATTGTTCCTCATGGCTTCAATCAGGGTGCGCCCTGCTGCATCGTAGGCGATATACAGCCATTCTCTTGCTGTCATAGCCCGAAACCCCAGGGCCTCGGCAACACAGACACGTTCTCTGTCCATCTTTTCCAGTATCAATGAAACCGATGGGGTAATGCCCTCTGTATAGTATTCGAAATCGCCGTTGGTGCTCTCGATTCTGCCTGCATTCAGCACGGTGACTGCCGGGTGGAAAATGGATCCGATGTTATCCAGGCTGGTCTTCATGACATTGTCACCGGGTATGAACTGGGGCAAAGCTGTGCGAAGCACTTTGACTACTTCGGGGGTCCGATGGGCGGGAATAGCCGCTACTGGAACGCTGTTCTTAATGCGGAAGATCTGTGTTTGCGCCGGGTTCATGGACCGACTGGCATAGAGGAGGGTCTGCGCTTCACATACCACAACATCTGCTGTACATTTCTTCTTTCTTAAAATATTCAATACTTCAAGGGCGCCCCCTGTTCTTCCCGGATTCAGCACGATGATCTGTTCGTCAACAAGGTGGGGAACCAACTGTTCGGCTATGTATCCGTGCCCCGTTGCGGGAAGTACCACCATTATCACGTCTCTTCCGTAAATGGCCTCACCGATATCAGAGGTGACGGTTTTAAGCTCGGCAAATCCCCGGGGAATGTTATCATTGTCAGATAGGATTTCGATGCCTCCCCCATCTTTGATGGCTTGAATTCTATTCTCCCCTCGATTGTAGAGGCTCACATCGATACCGGACAGGGAAAGATATCCTGCCATGGCTGTTCCTCCGTGCCCACCGCCCAGTACAGCGAATTTATACTCACTTTTTTCCATATGTGTTTCCATCTGCGTGCCCTCCG
>CAYLVS010000154.1:0-4705 GCA_964387185.1 uncultured Oscillospiraceae bacterium
TATGGCGGTTATGTGGAGCAGCAGTATTTGCCGGACAACCTCTACAAAGCAAAAGTGAGGTATTACGAACCAACAGAAAACGGAAAAGAAGGAGCATTTAAAAGGTTTTTAGAGAGTATCAGAGGTCAACGAAATGAAGATTAAAGTAGCAAAGCATTCAGGTTTCTGTTTTGGAGTCCGGGAAGCGATACGCAAAACGGAGGAACTCATAGAAAACAGGACGGATAAGGAAGAGCATATCTATACCTGCGGACCACTTATTCACAACCGGTCAGTAACGGAGGATTTAAGCAGTCGCGGAGTGAAAATCGTAGATCAGCTCGCATCAATTCCCCCTGCATCTACCATCGTTATCAGGTCCCATGGCGAACCGAAATCCTTTTACGATAAAGCCGCAGGACTAGACATATCTGTCGTGGATGCCACCTGTCCATTTGTATCTAAGATTCACAGATTGGTAGCGGACGCAAAGGAGAAGGGTAGGAATGTGGTCATCGTGGGAGATGTCAATCATCCGGAAGTAAAAGGCATAATGGGCTGGGCAGGAGAAGATTGCCTGGTGATAAACAGCTTGGAAGACGCAGAAGAAATCGACTTTGACCAAATTACTCTCGTGGCACAGACCACAATCACAAGCACTCTTTGGGACAGTATAGTGGACTATCTAAGAGAAGTGAAAACTGACTTGATTCCATTGCGAACTATTTGCAATGCCACAGATGAACGTCAGAAAAGCTGCGAAGTATTAGCCCGTGAATCTGATGTAATGATAGTAATCGGCGACCGAAACAGCGCAAATTCAAGAAAACTTTTCGAAATCGCGCAAAAACACTGCAAAAAAACCTTCTTTGTAGAAAATAAAAATGATTTACCATTGAAACAAATCGAATTATGCGATAGAATAGGAGTCGCGGCAGGTGCATCAACTCCTGAACGCATCATTAAGGAGGTTATTTCTACTATGAGTGAAGCTATCACTGAGATTAAAGAATTGCAAGTTGCAGAAGCGGGTGACAACCCCGTAGCAGAAGAAACCGTTGTAGAGGCACTTGTTGAAGCTGAAACAGCTGTTGAAGAAACACCAGTAGCCGAAGAGACACCTGAAGCAGAAGAAGCTCCGGTAGCAGAAGAAGCACCGGTAGTTGAAGAAGCTCTGGCAGCTGAAGCTACAGAAGAAGTCCAGGACGAAGATTTTAATCCGATGGATGATTTCATGGATGAGATCGACAAACAGATGATTCTGCCAAACAGAGGAGAAATCATCGACGGGGAGATTGTACATGTTACCAATCGAGAAATCGTAGTAAACTTGGGCTGCAAGAAAGACGGGATTATTCCTAAGGATGAATTGGTCTTAGACGAAGGTCAGGAGCTGACCGACGTTTATAAAGCAGGAGACAGCATCCAGGCAAAAGTCATCAAAACCGATGACGGAGAAGGAAACATCCTACTTTCCAAGAGAAAACTTGAGATCAACGAGCATTGGGATGAGATTAACGAAGCCCTTGACAATAAAACAGTTGTTAATGCGAAAGTCGTCAAGGAAGTTAAAGGCGGCGTAATCGCTGTATACAAGGAAGTCTCCGGATTTATTCCTATGTCTCAGCTGTCTGACCGATATGTTGAAAAGGCAGATGAGTTTGTAGGAAAGATTCTTCCGGTTAAGGTCAGCAGAGTAGACCAAAGAAGAAACAAAGCTGTATTCTCTCACAAAGCTTACTTGGCAGAAGAGAAGCAGAAGAGAGTTAAGGAAATCTGGGATGCGCTGAATGTTGGCGACGTGGTTGAAGGTACCGTAATGCGCTTCACAGATTATGGCGCATTTGTGGATATCGGCGGCTTGGATGGACTTCTCCACATTTCTGAAATTTCTTGGGGCAAGCTGAGGCACCCGCAAGAAGCTCTGAAGATTGGGGAACGGATTGATGTTAAGATACTTTCCATGAACACGGAGAAGGGTAAGATTTCTTTGGGCTTGAAGCAAACCCAGCCGGAACCCTGGTCAGTTATTGACGACAAATACAAAGCTGAACAGGTTATCAGCGGAAACGTGGTTCAGATTAAGGAATACGGCGCCTTCGTAGAACTGGAGCCCGGCCTTGACGGATTGGTCCATATCTCTGAAATCGCACATAAGCGCGTTACCAATATCGCGGATGAAATCTCAGTCGGACAGACTGTAGAAGCCAAGATCCTTGATATTGATAAGGAGAGAAGAAGAATCAGCCTTTCCATCAAAGAGACCATCGAGCCCTCCCTGATGGAGGACGAAGATGCACCTTCCCTTAAGGAAAAGATTGAAAATATGGCTGACAAGGCTGAAGATTTCTTTGAAGAAGTCAAAGAAAAAGCCGAAGACATTGTAGATGATCTGAAGGACAAGGCTGAAGACGTAGCAGAAGATCTGAAGGAAAAGGTCGGAGATTTACTGGATAAGGCCGAGGATGCAGCTGAAACAGTTTCGGATAAAGTAGAGGAAATTGTGGAAGACGTTAAAGAGAAAATCGAAGACTAAGCATCCTACAGAGTAAAAATAGAGACGATCCCTGTTTATCAGAGGATCGTCTTTTTATTGTGAAGACTGGGAAATGAGTTCATCGGCGTTTTTTAGGGTGGTTTCGGTCACATGGAGCCCGCCCAAGAGGCGAGCGACTTCAAGGGTTTTTTCCTCCCGGGCCAAAGGCCTGACGTCAGTAGCGGTCCGCCCGTCGGACTCTTCTTTGAAAATCCGGTAATGGTGATCGGAAAAGGCTGCAATCTGGGCAAGATGGGTGATGCAGATTACCTGATGGTCCGCAGCAATCTGTTTCATTTTTCTCCCTACAATACTTGCGGTAGCCCCGCTTATTCCACTGTCGATTTCATCAAAAATCAAAGTGGGGATCCGGTCAAAGTCTCCTATGATAGCCTTAAAAGCAAGCATAATACGTGAGATTTCACCACCTGACGCTATCTTGCTCAATGGCTTAGGGAGTTCTCCTTTGTTAGTAATGATAAGGAATTCAACATGATCAGAGCCTGTTTCTGTATATCTTTTTTCTACTCCATCCAGTAAAGGGGTTATGGATACGGTTAGGAAGGTGTCTTTGAAGTTCAATTCTTCTAACTCCCTTGCCATGTCCTGTTCCATCCGGGCTGCTGCTTCCGTCCTTATAGCAGTCAGACTTTCAGAGGCGAAATCTAACTGTGCTCTGCAGGACTCCAGTTCTTTCGTCAAAGCTTCCTGCAATTGATCGGAAGTCTCTATATGTGCAAGCTTTTCTTCCGTCTTTTCTTTATGTAAAAGAACGTTTTCGATGGAACCCCCGTATTTCTTTTTGAGACGATTAAGCAGATCAATACGATCAATGATATCGTTGATGGCTTCGGGAGAAAAGGTGATGGAGTCTTTGGCTCTGCGAAGGTCTGTGCGCAGATCGTCCAGCTTATAAAAGCAATCCGAGACCGTTTCTGCCAAATCCGCATAATCCTTTGAGTAATTTTTTATCCCTTCCAGCAACTGCATACTTTTTCCTAAGCTGTCCTGTGAGGCAGTGGGTTGCTCATAGAGAAGTTCATAGACTTCAGAGAGGGCAGAGAAAAGGGACTCGCTGTTTTGCAGCAACAGCAATTGCTCGGATAAAGAATCGTCCTCTCCGATCTGAGCCTTTGCCTGTGTTATCTCGGTGAGTTCGTACCGCATGAAGTCGCGATTTCGTAGGTTTTCCACCTGTGCGTGTAAGATAGCATCACGCTCTGTTTTCAGCCGGACATACTTGTCGTATAGTGCGGCAACCTCATCCTTAGCCGGCTCTATGAATGCGCGATTATAGCCATCTAAAAGAAGAATATGCGAATCAGGATTCAGCAGAGACTGGTGGTCGTATTGGCCATGAATGTCTGCGATCCTTCTGCAAAGGTTGTTAAGAAAAGAGACGGAGACCAGCGTGCCGTTGATTCGACAAATGCTTTTCCCGCCCACATGGATTTCCCTGAGAATATAGAGGGTGCTCTCATCTCCCAGGCCGTTTTCGGACAACAATGATAAAACCGCAGGATCGGAAATCTCTGCGGTAAGTTCTATTACAGCCTTCTCAGCTCCCGACCGGACAAAGGTTGTATCTGCACGGCTTCCTAAAGCCATACTGACAGCTTCGATGATGATGGATTTTCCTGCTCCGGTTTCACCGGTCAGGATGTGCAGACCCTGATAAAAGTCGAGGCTGACATTCTTGATGATTGCAAAATCTCTTATGGAGATGTGGGTGAGCATATGGGTACCTCGATGATGATAAAATTATTTCAAGATGTCGTGGAAACGTTTTACCAAGTCGGGAACATTGGCAGGGTCATCGATGACAAGGAAAATCGTATTATCTCCGGCGAGAGAGCCCACCACATGATTCATATTCATCGTGTCGATAGCTTCACCTGCCGCACTGGCGCATCCGGAAAGAGTTTTAATAACGATAATGTTTCCTGAAGAGTTTACACCTTTGATTGTCTCTTTGAAGATGTTTACAAAGCGCTCAGAAGGAGGCTGCTCGGCCGCATTGCTTACCGCATACTTATAGCGCCCGGACGGAGCCAGGGTTTTGATGAGTTGAAGTTCCTTGATATCTCGTGAGACGGTAGCCTGAGTCGCCTGATAGCCTGCCTTTTTTAACAGGGCGACCAGCATGTCCTGCGTCTCAACTTCATGAGAGTTGACAATGTCCAATATTTT
>CAYLVS010000155.1:0-4691 GCA_964387185.1 uncultured Oscillospiraceae bacterium
TCGTATCCTTTTTCTCTTAGGGAATCCAGTTTTTCTACGAAGGCCTTTGAAAATTTTGCCACACAAACGATCCTTCCGTTGATTTCAGCGGTTTGAAAGTGATCGGATACTGACAGTTTACCGCCGCTTCGGAGCTTAAAAATGATCTCCTTCTTGTCTTTGAAAAAGTTAAGTACAACATCTTTATGAGTCAGTTGAAGCGTGATTTCTCCGGGTTCCTTGTACTCTGTGGAATCTATCGTTCGAATAATACCATCAACCGGATATGGATCAAAAATGCTGGTATTACAATGGATATACAAAGATTCCTTGGCACGGGTCATAGCCACATACAGCTTTCGCTTTTCTTCATCGTTCGAGGCAAATACGTTTTTCAAGAGTAAATACACGGTGTCAAACTCTCTGCCCTTAGACTTATGAATCGTAGAAACATAGACCGCTTCGCCCTCATCCCTATAAAAATCTTCGTAATTGGATTCTTTGATAAATTCATCCAGGTCCGTACGAAACTTTATTTGATTAACGCTTTCAAATTCTGTTAGCATATTCAGGCAATTGGGCAAACAGGTGCTTTCAGCATAAACCTCTATAAGTTGCTTTTTCGCAGCAGCCCATAAAGCATCATCAATTACCGGAGACCGGAGATTCGTATCAATGCGCTTTAGGAAAAAGCGGACTTCCGCAAGGTTGTATAGCTTGAAACCGTCGTTGGCTTGTATCAATTTGGCGCGAATCCCTTTACGGATAAGTATGCCCTGAACCTGCAAGGCCTCGTAATTGGTGCTTGTCAGCACACAGGCCTTTCCGCCCTGATATGTCTTTGCAACACGATCTGCAACTGCTTCCTCCATACAGTCCGAAGTATGATTGGTAATTTCAACTCTTCCCGGCTCATTTTGAACCGCCTGAATTGGAGATGATTTCATGCGATCATCCAAGGATGCTACGAAGGCATTACTCAGAGCTACAATGCGGCTCTTGCTTCTGAAGTTTTCTTCCATTTCATATTTGACAGCACCGTAGTCTTCCATAAGAGCACGTAGATATTTGGAGTTTGAACCTCTAAACTCATAGATGTTTTGATCGTCATCTCCCACCGCAATAATACGCATATCATCATTGGCATGAATAAGGGCTTGGACTAAGGCAAACTCATTTTCGTCCATGTCCTGTGCTTCATCGATTACTAAAACACTCTTCATGATCTTTCCCGGTTCGACTTCCCCCTTGTGGATCATCTCAGCGGCATTTTCGACAACGTCCTCTACACCTTCCAGGCTTCCGATCTTTCCCAGCAAATCAAAGCAATAGGAATGGAAGGTTTTGATCTCCACGAAATGGGCAGCATTCCCTATTAAATCGATTAGACGTTTCTTGAATTCGGTGGCCGCGGAGCGTGAAAATGTCAGCATAAGCAGCTGCTCGTGTTTCACATCTTCCAGAAGAAGAAGCGAGGCAAGCTTATGCACCAGCACACGGGTTTTACCGCTTCCGGGACCGGCAGCCACGACAATATACTTTGATTCATTATCGTTGATTATTTGAGATTGAATATGGGATAACTGTCCGAAAAGCTGATGATATTTCTCCGGAGTGATATTGCGATCAATTTCCCTTGCTCGGTCACCCTTGAAATAATTGGAGATGAACTTTTTAAAGTCCTGCTGGAAATAATCCTGCACAAATTGCAGTGCGGCATTATAATCCCGCACCATCAGATTTGCATACTCACCCACGATATGAATCTGTCTGATTTTCTGTTTATAGAACTCATCCAGCAATCTATAGTCGTCTGCTTTGTACTTGATCCGGTTATCCGTGACCAGCCGCTTGATATCCATACCATTATAAAGCACTAAAAATCCACCCTCTAACTTCATGGCCCCTATTTTTGATAAATAGAGCAATGCGTCGGCAATATCGCCAATGGTAACTAAGGATGTGTCAATGAGAAGCTTAGGGACTTCTTTGTATGCATTAAGTAGACCGACAAGAGAAAACAGTACGGGTGCTTCTCCCTTATGCTCCTCGGCAATCTCATCAATCTTGCTATATAATTCTCCAACAATAAACTCGCAGATATCGATTCTTCGAGTGAATTTTTCAAGTAAATGCTCAAGGTTCATAGAGGGTTGAATGGTTGCGGCATGTCTTTCTGCGTCTTCGACCTTATGTATATAATCTTTAATGGTTAGAAAATAAAGCAGCGTTCTTATATTTCTAACGCTGGAAGACGTTACCCCGGCAGCGAGCGCTGCTTCATTCCACTCTTTATAGTTTATTGTGCAACCTTCTTCGGAGAACTGGGAGAAAATGAATTCCTCCAGCTTAGCAAACCTTCTCAGAACTTGAAGGGATTTGTTTTCAGAGTCGGATTTGAGGATATAGGCGGACATATCCTGTGCATCGGCAAGCAGTCCCTCTTGCCTCATCAAATTGACAGAGGTTACAACATCGCCCTTATCCATGCCGAGAATATCCGCAAGGTAATCCACCCGCGACTCTGCATCGTCATTTCCCGCCTTGGCTATACTGCGGCTGGAAATCAGAGACTTTATAATCCTTTTGGCATCCTGCCTTTGGGATTCTGAAAACAGAGGTGAGCGGTCTATGTGAAAGCTGGCTTCCTGCATGTTCTTAGCCAGGATGCTTGTGGCATAAACACGGGGTACATTGCGGCCACGCTTGATATAACCGGCACTCTCCAAGGCTGCGATAGCAGTTTTCACCCTCGTTTCAATTTCCGACACAGAATCATTCCACCCAGCCTGTCTGGCAATTTCAAGTGCCGAACAGCAGATTCCGGGACGAAATTTTGTCAAATCCTTTACAGCTTTCCATACCTGCTGGATCTCACTAATGCTGAGTTTTGTCTGATTCAGTAATATGAAATGCTTGTCCAGATCATGATCGTTATATAAGACGTAGCAGTCTGCTTGCAGTGCAGGATCGCGCCCTGCCCGACCGGCTTCCTGAACGTAATTTTCCAGAGAATCCGAAATGTCGTAATGAATGACCAGACCAACATCCTTTTTGTCAACACCCATACCAAAAGCGGAAGTGGCTACGATAATATTAATATCGTTACCGATAAAAGCTTCTTGGTTGGCAATTTTCTCGTTGGGATCCATCTTGCCGTTAAAGGGCCTGGCAGGGAAACCGTCGCTTGTCAGCTTTGAGGCCAAATCATGGGTACGCTTTGTACGTGAAACATATACGATGGTTGGGCAATTCTTCTGTTCGATCAGGGAACGAAGGGCTGAATATTTTTCTTCTTCCGTTTCCTTATATAGCACAACATACTTAAGGTTTTCACGCGTAGCCGATGACGCAAATAATTCCAGGTCGAGATCCAGCTTGCGCTTAAAGTATTCACAGATATCGCTGATAACCTTCTGCTTAGCGGTAGCGGTAAAGCATGATACCGGTATGGGCTTTTTGTCTCCCTTCTGCTTTTGTAGGGCACGGATAAAGTCTCCGATATATAGATAATCCACACGAAAATCCTGGCCCCATGCAGAAAAGCAATGGGCTTCATCAATAACGAAGCGAACAATATTGCGGGACGTTAACATTCTTTCAATTGTCTTTGAACGCAACTGCTCCGGAGAGATATATAAAAGTGTGGCCATACCGCTGGCAATGCGTTCATATGCTTCCGAACGTTCAACCGGGCTAAGCAGCCCGTTTACGGTAACGGCATCCACAATTCCGATTTCGTTCAGATTGTCTACCTGGTCCTTCATCAGTGACTGGAGCGGAGAAATAACAACAGTTAAACCGTGAACGGTCTTCCCGGCCATCAGCGCAGGTAGCTGAAAGGTAATAGACTTACCACCTCCTGTCGGAAAGACCGCAAGCAGTGACTTCCCATCGACAGCCGCCTGGGCTGCTTTTTCCTGCAAAGGCTCCCCATTATATGTACGAAAGCTATCGTATCCGAATATCTTTTTCAGTTCCTTGTGAATGTTAAGCACATCTGCGCAGTAACTGCATCCGGAATCACAGGGAGTGTTACGCAGAAATTTAATAACATTTTCTATTTTCGGGTAGTTTTTAAGGAGCCAACGGGGTGTAATGGAATGATAGTCATCGCTTCCAATCAGAGCAAGGGCATATGCCAGCTCCACAGGGTAGTGTTTGATCAATAGAGGGACATCTGCATTCTCGCATATTTTCCCGTTGAATTCAGTGGCAATGAGTTTCTCCACCTTGGAGTTATAGGGGACGAAACCTACATAGTCAAAGAAAGCTTGGAACTCTTCAACGGGATACAATAGACGGCAGTATATTTGTTTTCTTAGGGGTGACAGTGCATGGAAGGCATTTACTTCATCATAAAAGAGCTTTTCCGCTTTTTGCGCATCGTTGAGCGGATTGTTAAGCTCATCTGATTGGAGCTTATCATCCTTAAGCAAAGCGTGGTAAGGTTTTCTGGGAAACAGTAATGGGGAAAGATATAAGGTGTCAATATATTTATCGGGGATGCAATCGCCGGCATGAGGCTTAATGTATTTCATATCATGGTGGACGATATTGTGCCCGCAGAGGAATTCCGCTCCAGAGATGAAGGCGCAAAAATCACCTACAGACGCGCTGTGAAATGTGGCACGATCGCTGCTGCGCACTGCACCTAAATCATGTATTTTCTTGTCATCGACGCCCACCTCGCTGTCGATAAATACAATGGA
>CAYLVS010000156.1:0-4665 GCA_964387185.1 uncultured Oscillospiraceae bacterium
CGTAATAGTTGCAATTTGGGCATACTCTATGTGGAAGCTTGGGCTCGTGACACTTAGGACATGTGGATAATGCAGGAGCTACCATCTTCATATTGGGCGATCTTCTCTTGTCTCTTCTCGCACTCGAAGTTCTTCTCTTTGGTACTGCCATCGTTAACACCTCCTTCTTTGTGTACGAACGCTACAAATTATACCTCGGACAAAACACTTTGTCAACGGATTTTTACTTGAGATTTCCAACAATCTCTACAGTGTCTTGAGCAATCGTCAACTCTTCATTGGTGGGAATCAGCATAACTTTTACTTTAGAGCTATCCTTGCTGATAATTGTCTCTTTCCCCCTTACATTGTTCTTTTCGTCATCCAGTTCGATTCCCAGCCCTTCCAACTCTGAGCAGATAAGCTTTCTCATGCTGGGGTCATTTTCACCGATCCCGGCTGTAAACACGATGCAATCTGCCCCGTTCATCTCGGCCATGTAGGATCCTATAAAAGACTTGACACGCGTAGCAAATACCCGCAACGCCAGAATCGCTCTCTCATTGCCCTGAGCCTCCGCTTCCTCCAAATCTCTGAAGTCACTGCTTACTCCGGAAAGACCGGCCACACCGGATTTCTTATTCAATATATTGATGACCTCATCGGCTCCGATGCCTTCCTTCTCTGCAATAAAAGTGATGACCGCCGGGTCAATGGCTCCGGATCTTGTACCCATGACCAGACCATCCAGAGGAGTAAAGCCCATGCTGGTATCTATGCAAACGCCGTTTTTCACAGCGGCACAGCTGGCGCCGTTGCCCAGATGGCAGGTTACGACCTTGACATCTTTTATATCTTTGTTCATCATCGCAGCCGCTCTCATAGAAACATACTTATGGCTTGTTCCGTGGAAACCGTATTTGCGGATCTTGTACTTCTCATAATATTCGTAGGGAATGGCATAAAGATAAATTTCCGGCTTCATAGTCTGATGGAATGCAGTATCAAAAACGCCTACCATTGGGGTGCTGGGCATTAGCTCCTGGCAGGCACGGATCCCTAAAATGTTTGGTGGATTGTGTAGAGGTGCTAAATCAATGCACTCTTCCAGCGCATCCATCACATCCTCTGTAATCAGAACAGAGCTGGCGTATTTTTCTCCCGCATGAACGACTCTGTGCCCCACTGCGCTAATCTCCTCCATTGAGCAAATCACTCCATGCTCCTTATCGGTCAAGGCTTCCAATACATAACCTATGGCATCCTTGTGGTTCTTCATAGGTGCTTCCAGGATATACTTGTCCATCCCAATTTTCTCATGTTTCATGACCGAGCCATCAATACCGATTCTCTCAACCAGTCCCTTTGCTAACAAAGTGGAATCGTCCATCTCCAACACTTGATATTTAAGAGACGAACTTCCGCAGTTTACCACTAATACCTTCATTCTTACACTCCTTTTCTCTCTTCGGCAAATACTTGTCCAACAGGCTGAAGTCCTGTAATAAACACTAAATGTAATTATAGCTCCATTATCAAATAAAATCTATAAAAATGTGGAAATAAGGGAATCAAAGATTCCTGTTTTCACAATAGGGTTTGCATACATAATCGGAACGCCCATAGAGTTCTTTATTATGTGCCAGATTGTAAACATCCGTTGCAAGAACGTCATACTGCAGAAGATTCCAAAGAGGGTCATCGGCGGGAACTTCTTTGTTCAAATTGCTGATTATTGGGATAGAAGCGCATTCCTTGCTTTTTATGTGTCGCAACAGTTTCGCGCCGGCGGGAGAAAAACCTAAAACTCTGGCATAAAGGTGGGGTTCCTCAAGGTTTCGGAAAAAAGCCTCTTTCGTTAATGATGTCAACGTATGAAGTAAAAGTCTCCTGATCCGGGTCTCCGTATACCGCTTGGAAAGAACAAAATCTATTATTTCTTTCATGCTTTTGCTCTTTATGATGGCCCTTTTTAACTTGTTCTCCAGCCCTTCTCCTGCACTGAAAATCTCAGAAAGGTCTTCTGCGGAAGTGGTCAATACTTTATATACTAACATGGTATACAGGTCTTCCGAATCCGTAACCGGGCTATTATTCCACCGGGCCATGCTATTGGCTGTGGCTTCTGGAACGGCGTGACGTACATGGTCAAAATCCCGGTTCTCTGCAAGCTTTCTGCGAATTGCTGTTGCGCTGGACAGAGAGTCATTAATATCCTCGTCGCGGTAACCCTTCCCTGCCCTTTTTATTACGATTGGTTTCATTTGGCTGTCTGTGAGAATCCACTGTTTCAAGTATTCTACCGCCAGTATATTGTTAGGGTCACGGATAAGAGCGGCAGTTTCATTCCCCTCAAGCTTTTTCAGCGCTTCATATCGGGCACGTGGATAGGATAATCCCTGCCCCAGGTATTCCATTAGGGTTTCTTTGAACCCAGGGCCTTCTTCCACTAAGAGGTTTGCAACTTTATGCAATCCATCAAGCTCGCCTGACTCACTGCCAAAGGACAAGTGCGAAATGCAGCCTAATCCGTTCAGGATACTAACTGCGCCTGCGGCGAAATACTCTGCGTTATTGCATGCGTAAGCAAAAGGAAGCTCAATGACCAGGTCCACCCCATTCTTCACTGCCATCTCTGCCCGAACCCATTTATCGTACATGGCCGGTTCTCCACGCTGCGTAAAGTTGCCACTCATAACCGCAACAACATGATCTGCTTGTCCCAGTTTTTTTGTTTCCTGCAAGTGGTAGAGATGTCCATTATGAAAGGGGTTGTATTCTGCTATGATTCCGATGTTATTCAATCAGATGTTTCCTTTCTCCAAGAAAGAAGTAGTTCGATGACCATAGTGAAGAGGAAAAGAGTTAATATTATTATAAGCATCCTGACGGAAAATAGCAATTGCATGAGAAATCCCGGTTCGAACGCACCGGAGAAGCTGGGGAATAATCCTACGTTTTGCACAGCACGGTTCAATATGTAAGGTGCGGATAAATAGGCCATCACAGCAGCAAGGACACCATGAGCCAGTTTGAGCTTCAAATAGACAAAAGGACTGATTTTCAAACCGCTCATCACACTCATAGATTGTGCAAATATGGAGAGTCCCCCGAAGGATACGAGGAAAGCGGCCATAGTGCACTTCAGTCGAAGGCCTATCTCATCGGATGCTGAAATCTCATCTATTCCGATGGTCATCTCGAGCAGTCCCTTTGCAAAGCCGGAGTCATGAGAGTTCTTCAACGGATTCAGCGCTCCCGTCATTTCCAATAGATCTGTGGCATAGGTGAAAATAATGATATAGCAGCAGATGACTCCCAAGGTCTTGAGCGATGAGATTATGGAATCGGTAAGCATCTCCAGCATAGTCTTTTTATCGACTGCCGGTTCCGTGTAACAAGCTCTTACATGACCTTTCTTCCTCTTCTCCCTCCCACCCAACAAGCGTAACAGCAGACCGTTTGCGACTGCAGCTGCGTAATGGGACAAGGCGATGACGGCTCCGGCCCCGGGAGAATGCAACATTCCTGCGCCAACGGTTCCCAGCATAAATAACGGACCGGAGGTGGAGCAAAAGGAAAGCATTCGGATACCCTCTCTGTCAGTTAGTTCCCCTCTTCTTCGCATCTCTCCGATGAGCTTCGGACCCATGGGATAGCCGGAAGTAATGCTGACGATGAATACGAAGGCAGAGGATCCGGGAGTACCGAACAGCTTTTGGAAAGGTCTTTCAAAAAAACCTCCTACAATACCGGGAATCCCTAAGGAGATCATAAAGTCTGCGCAGATAAAAAAAGGGAGCAATGCAGGCAATACAGAACTTGCCCACAATACAATCCCTTGTTTTGCCGAATCTAAAATTACAGCAGGAAAAATTACCATCGATAGAGCCGCCGCAGAAACGATGATTCCTGTCAATATGTAAATTGAAGAATGCTGCTTTGAACCTTTCATAGTGAATCATATTCACAGCAGCCCGGGAATATTAATGATCGTTTTCTACTTGGGTTTTATAAATCATGTCTTTGATCTCATTCCTGTTGTCGGTCAATGTGGTATTGACGCTGTCAAAGGTTTTTTGAAGCTCATTGAACATGTCTGTAAAATAAACAGCGTTGAGCTGGTCCATCTTGTCCTGGAAGTTGTACAGAATGCTGTCAATATAATCAAAAGTGCTCATTTTGAGATTTTTGACGTTGGCCTCCGCAACATGCATGATTTCATCTGCTCTGACTTTCGCTTTCACTGTAATATCGTCGTTTTCTATCAAGGATTCCGCTTGTGTCCTTGCCTCTTTCAATACGGCCTCATACTCCCGCTTGGCTTCATCAAGTATTCGCTGGCGCTCGTCCTTTATCCACTGTGCCTGCTGGATTTCATCCGGTAGTTCAATACGAATTTCCCGAACGATTTCCAACAACTCCTCTGCATCAACAAGGATCTTGCCCGTCAGCGGAAAGCCGGAACTGGTATCAATAATATCCTCGATTTCATCTAAGAGTTCTAATACTTTCATTCCGAATTCCTCCCGATTATTATTTTTCGAACTTCTTCTTTAACTCTCTCAATACAACTTTTGGTACTAACCCGTCTATCTTACCGTTCAGCGAGAACACTTCTTTTACAATGCTGGAGCTGATAAAAGAATACTGGGGTGTTGTCATCAGAAAGACGGTTTCAACATC
>CAYLVS010000157.1:0-4638 GCA_964387185.1 uncultured Oscillospiraceae bacterium
GTGACCGCCTATTGTCGCAATTTCGGTCCGGCGGTAGGCATCGATGAGGAAGCAGCGACAGGGACCGCCAACGGGGCGCTGACCTATTACCTTTATAAAAATGCGCTGATCGATGTTGGCTCAAGCTGTAGATTCCTGCAAGGAGAAGCTATGGGGCGGCCCTCTATTATATTAAGCACAATAAGCTCAGATGCGGAATCCGACGTAAAAATCCGTGTGGGGGGAGCAGGGGCAATCCTGGCAAAAGGTCAGATTCAAATTTAGGAAATGATGTTTCATGTTACTCACACTCTCCGGCTGCCATGCTCCGCCGTAGGAATAGTTCACAAACCCAATAGCCTGAGAATAAATGAACTATATGAAGCTTTTGACTTGGTCAAAAGCGACCTTTAATGGTAGAAGTAGTTAATAAAAATATAATACTATGAAAAAGAGAACTATCATTCCCAAGAATATAGTTCTTTTTTATTAAATCTAAGAAAAACAAGAACTACAAATTCGGATTATCGTCATAATTCCGGTAAATATAGTTCACAAAATTACGTAAATTACAATCTGTGAACTATAACCAGCCTAAAATCCTATCTAGCCCATAATGAAGCAGCCACGGGGTCTGTCCCCGTGGCTGCATGAGGGATGCGGCCCTCGTGGTTGGCTTATAGGATTAGTTTGCCTATGTTGTAGACCATGAACGCCACAATCCATGCCACACCTGTTTGGAACAGCACTACCCCAAGGGCTAACCACAGACTGTCCATCTCTCTTCTGACTGCAGCCAGTGCAGCCACACAGGGCATGTACAGTAGGCAGAAGACCAGGAATACAAAGGCAGTCAGTGGAGTGAAAATTTCCGTCATCATTGCCGGCAGAGCCGCGGAGTTCGGCGCATCCATCAAGATGGCAAATGTGCTGACCACCGCTTCCTTGGCGGATAACCCGGTTAATAGGGCCGTGGCGGCGCGCCAGTCTCCAAAGCCCAGAGGAGCAAATATGGGTACTGCTATCAATCCGATGCTCGCCAACATGCTATCGCTGCTGTTTTCAACCATATTGAAGCCCATGTCGAAGCTTTGGAGTAGCCAGATCACAATGGTAGCGATAAAGATAATCGTAAAAGCCCTCTGGATAAAGCCCAGAATATTTTCCCACATGCGAAGCCAAACGCTCTTCAAAATGGGCATACGATAATTCGGCAGCACCATTACGAAGGGCACCGGCTTACCGCTAAAAATAGTACTCCGCAAAATCAGAGCGCATACAATGGAGACAAGAATCCCCAAGATGTACAGGCTGAACATGACCAGAGCCTGATGATCCTTAAAAAATGCCGCGGTAAACATTGCGTATATAGGTAGTTTGGCACTGCAGGACATAAAAGGTACCAGTATAATCGTCATATAGCGGTCCCGCTTGCTCGGCAGTGTCCTAGTGGCCATAATGGCAGGCACGGAGCAACCGAAGCCCAGCAGCAGGGGTACAATGGATCGCCCGGACAATCCAAGCCTCCGAAGCAGCTTGTCCATAAAGAAAGCAACTCTCGGAATGTAACCGCTGTCCTCCATAATGGAGAGCAGGAAAAACAGAATTGTTATTATTGGCAGAAATGACAATACGCTGCCCACACCTGCAAAGACCCCGTCAATGACGAGAGAGTGCAGAACGGGGCTGACATTCGTGTTGCTCAAAGCCGCGTCTGTAATGGCGGCAAGGTGGTCAATACCCATTGCAAGCAAATCGCTGAGCCAGGTTCCCAATACTCCGAACGTTAACCAGAAAATGAAAAGCATGATTCCAAAGAAAATAGGAAGCGCAAGGTACTTATGCGTCAGAATCTCATCGATTCGAACCGAACGGCGATGTTCCTTGGTCTCGCCTGTTCTCGTTAGAACCCGCTCCGACAGATCCTCAATAAAGCAATAGCGCATATCCGCCATGGCGGCTTCCCTGTCCGTTTCAAGGTGAAACTCCATGTCGTCCACGATATGTTGGATGATATCCCTTTCCGGTTCTTCCAGTTTAAGCTTATCCATGATGAGATCATCTCCCTCCACGGTTTTCGTAGCCGCGTAACGGAGAGGCAAGCCTGCTGTTCTCGCTTCATTTTCAATGAGATGAGAAATGGAATGAATCGCATTGTGAACAGGGCCGGAGCAGAAATCAATTTTTTTCGGCAACAGCCGTTCTTCCGCTGTCTCGATGGCGCTGTGGATCAGGTCGTGGATTCCTTCATTCTTACTGGCAGAAATGGGAATCACGGGAACACTCAAAGCCTCTTTCAGCTGTTCCAAGTCTATAAAGACGCCATTATTGCGCACTTCATCCATCATATTGAGAGCGATCACCATTGGTGTTTCGAGCTCCATCAGCTGGAGTGTGAGGTAGAGATTTCTTTCAATATTGGTTGCATCCACGATATTGATGATCACATCGGGCTTTTGCTTCGCGATGTAATCCCTGGCAACCACTTCCTCCATGCTGTAGGGCGCCAAAGAATAGATACCGGGAAGGTCCACTACCCGGACACCTTTATGGCCTTTCACAAAACCTTCTTTGCTTTCAATCGTAACGCCGGGCAGGTTGCCCACCTTTTGGTTGCTTCCTGTCAATTGGTTGAAAAGAGTGGTCTTGCCACTGTTGGGGTTTCCAACTAATGCTATGGTTAAGTTCATTTGGCGACCTCCTCAATGCCGATGCGTCTTGCATCCTCTTTTCGCAAGGTGAGTTCGAAATTTCGCAAATTTAGTTCAATGGGGTCGCCTAAAGGAGCGACCTTTCTTACCATTATCAAGGTGTTGGGGGTCAGTCCCATATCCAAAAGATGGCGCCGCAGAGCCTTCTCGCCACCAACGGTGCGGATTCGGGCCTTTTCTCCGGGTTTAAGCATATCCAGCGTCATACCTCGGGCGCTTTCTAGTCCATGTCCGTGCTGGCGCCTATGTTCGCAGTTATGCTCACAATCAACTTCATGCCCGAACCTAAGCCTTTGCTTGTTCCCGCGTCCGAGCCCATGCCCGCGTTTCTTTAATCTATTTTGTCCCCGCGATGAGGAGCTCTCTTTATTTGTAAGATCCATTGGGCCCTCCTTTTAAGGTGAAAGTCTTCACACCTTAGCCCTAGTGCTATAAAACAGCAATTTGAAAAGGCTATAATGAGTTAGCATATGCTAACATCATAATAATACACGTCTCCTTATAAAGTGTCAACTTATTTCTGACGAATATCTTCTTTCTGGCGAATATGGCGTAATCAGTCGAAAATTTACCGCAGACGACCGGAAGTTAAGAGCAGTGCGATGGCCCTTACAAATGACGAAATCATAATGATGGCCACTGCAATGGCGCCGGTCATTAATAGGGTTTCTGTGCCGATTTGCGCAGTTGCCGTGAGATCCTCCTTGAGGAGAGCCAGCATCGTTCGATACATGCCGGCGCCCGGAACCAGGGGCAGGATGCCGGGAATGATGAATATGAGAGAGGCTTCTTTGAAAATCCTGGCAAATAGTTCGGAAAGAGCTGCAATCAAACAGGAAGCAAGGAAACAGGAAATAATTGTAGATTGACCAATTAGCAGCAAATACTGAAATAACACCCAACCGCAAGCTCCGGAAAAGCCCGCAAAAAAGATATGTCGATGGGGAATGTTAAAGATTAGTGTAAAGCCCGCTGTTGCGCCAAAGGCAAAGAGGAATTGCAGGAAAAGCGTCATAATACACCTCCTGCGGCTGCCCATATAAATATGACAACACCGACACCGGAAGCGATTGAGATCGCTGTCAATGCAGCTTCCATAGCCCTCGCAGACCCCGCTAACAGGTCGCCGGAAAGAGAGTCCCGCATAGCATTTGTGAAGGCCAGCCCCGGCAGAAATATCATAAGAGACCCTATAATCATGACGTCGGTGCCCAGTGCTAATCCTACCTCTCTGGATAGGATAGCCAGCAAAGCAATCGAAGCGCAGGTGAGGAAATTCCGGATATAGAGATGGAACCGAAGATGATCCAGCAAATGTCCAAATGCGTAGACCAAAGCACCAATTACCAGAGAGCAGAAGAATTCCCGATATCCTGCACCCAGCATCAGCGTGAAAAAGGATGCCACCAGAGCGCCGCCCAGCACCTGCAGAGGAAACGTATATTTTTCTTTAGCAGATATATGCTCCAGCGCCGCCATGGCTTCATTAATGGGGATTAGATCATCAGAAAGCTTTCGGGAGAAATCGTTAATCAGCGAAATCCTGTCCAAATCAATGGATCCGTTACGAATGCGTTTGATGATCGTATAAGGCTTACCTTCGCCACCGGAATCCAAGGAGATAAAAATGCCGGTAGTGGTAGCAAAAACCTCAACATAAGGAATGCCATAAGCTTTACATATCCGTGTGACGGTATCCTCAACCCGATAGATCTCGGAACCGCTCATCAGCATGATCTCCCCGGCGCGGAGAGCCAGCATTAGCACATTTTTTTCTATTTGGTTGACCATAACATTTTCCATTTCTCCCCCCATTCATTTTATAGGTGGCAGGGGGACGTTTCGTTTGGTGGCAAGGGGATGGTGGCAGGGGGACGTTTCGTTTGCCACCACCTTTGACAACATAATGGTGGTGGCAAACGAAACGTCCCCCTGCCACCATCCCCTT
>CAYLVS010000158.1:0-4619 GCA_964387185.1 uncultured Oscillospiraceae bacterium
CATATTTAATTTAGAAAGTCCAGCGTTTGGTTCAGGTAACCATGGGTGTAGTAATCACCTTTTGAGCCATACTTTTCATCATTGGAACCGCCCATTGCAGGCGTATAACGAATTCTGATTTCGTAGCTGTTATCGTAATCGATGCTTGTAGTGTGATACACCTGTAGGATCTTTTCGATCTTGTCTTTATCAGTAATCTGCATAATAGGAATCTGTCCACCGTATTCAATGTCTTTGGTTTCTTGCACGGCGACGCTTTCAGGAAAACGCCCATCCGACATTTTCGAAGCATAGATATCGATTTGCTCCACTATATCGGCATCGAAATCGAAATTGTAATCGTGGGCCTTCAACCAGTTTATCGTATTCTCCGCATTGAGAGGCACCTGAAAACTCATGTGTCCGGTATTACCGGTTCCTCCCACCACGCCCTCTTCCGTATAAGTGTATTGTATCTCAATATTTACATAGCTTGGACGCAGGCTTACAAGGTCTTCGTAGCTCATGGCACGGAAATCTTTTTCCATGCAGGAGACCAACTCTTCCACCAATCTGGAATCCTTGATTTCCAAATCCTTGTTCATTCCATAATAGTCTCCGCGTTCCCCATAGAGATTTGCCCTAGTATAAGCATCCGCTTTCACGTTGTAAAAGGATTTTTTTGATTTATACTCTGCCGACTCGAAGATCTGCTTCAGCTCAGGACTTTCTGCCCAGAAGCCATAGTCAATGATGTAGCGGCGGTTCATATCCAGCAATCCTTTCATATCATATTCCATTTGCAAGCTGGATGTATATAGATTTGCTTGTGCTTGCTCGAATCGCTCTCTGTTGTCTAGGATGCTGCGATGAAATGCTGTCAGGGCTTCGATATTGTCAGGGGTAGTAAGCAGTTGTTCTTGGTCGTTCCCGCTCCTCCACACGATGGAAGTGAAATGCGCGTCAAAATCAGCACTGTTTATTTTCTGCGAATCCGGTACTCTTCTCTCAAAGCCGGTGATATCTACATTGAGTCCCACGAGGAAGAGTATGGCAATGAGCCCATAGGCTATAAAGCTTTTCAACCCTTCCTTGTTAAAGATGCGGGCAGATTTTGTAACGATCATCTGACCTATGATAAAGAAGATTACAGTGCCTGCCGCAAAACCGGCGTACATGTACAGCCTTTCCTCTCCCAACACCTGAAAGTAAAAGCCCAGCATGGTCATTCCCAAAAAGGCTATGATATAGCATATGATAGGCTTCATAAAACCAAAGGTCAGAGAATCTGACGCCCGCTCCAGCTTTCTCTTGTTATAGAGAATGGCGGAGACAACAAGCATCAGAAGAACTGTACCGATGTAGTAGAACACTGCGGCAATACTAAAGTAACCCCCGCTGTTGAGTATGCCGGTATACGGCGATATTGCAAGGCAGATATCCATCCAATTGCCTGAAAGGTCAAAGCCGTAGAGAAATTCCTGAAAATAGAAGTTAAATACAGCATAGAGCAGCGGTATCAGGAAAATAAAGAAGTATGAAGTCAGCAGGTGCATCAAGTTGTTGCCTGTGACGATTCCGGTAAAGACCGCAACGCTGAACAGCACAAAAACGATCAAGATAGATGTTCCCATCCAGTTCAAAATCTCCCCTGCGGAGAATACATTTACCGTCGAAATAGTTAATTCCTCAGCATAGCCCCATTGACGATAGGTGGGTTTGCTCAGCAGTAGTAGGATAATCCCGTTCAAAAGGATCGGCACGGAGATCAGAATCAAGCCTGACACAAAGCCGCTGTTGAACAGTTTTGATCTGGTAAAGGGCATGGAGTGCATCACCGCCACAGAGCTTACGTTCTGCAGATAGCGATACAGGAGCACTGCTGTGATCACCGGTACCAGAAGATGGGCTCCCATAAAGAATGGCTGCATGTTATGGAGAGACATCTCGATATAAGATGCCATATATCCCAGATTTTTGTAAGACATGAGAATCGGAAACACTCCTGAAAGGAAGTACACCAGGAAGGCAAGTACCGGCACCGCCCAGAACCTCCGCATGTTCTCTTTTACCAGAGGCATTGAAATGCTAAAATATGATGCCTTCGATCTCACTGTCTCCACCTCCTAACTCATAAATAAATATTTCCTCCAATGATAGGGGGAGTAGATCAAAGACTACCGGGTTGCTCTCAGATATGACTTTTTCCACCAGTTCTTTTCGGTTGCGAACGATGAGTAAATCAACAGTTCCCCGGCTTTCCTTATGCAGTACGTTGAGCCCGGCATAAGGGTCCTGCTTGGGATCCCGAAATGCCGCCTGTATCTTATGGATATCGGACTTCAACTCATCCAAGTCTCTTTCGATCATCATTTTCCCTTTGTTGAGAATTCCAATGGAGTCGCAGATGCCTTCCATCTCCCTCAGATTATGAGAGGAAACCAAGACTGTCATTTCCCGCTCTGCCACGTCCTCAACTACATACTTCCAAACCAGCTTTCGAATAATGGGATCAAGACCATCAATGGGCTCATCCAGAATCAGATAGTCCGGCATGGATGACATGGTCAGTATAAAGGCGGCCTGCTTCTGCATACCTTTGGAGAACTTGGACAGTTTCCGCTTCTCGCTAAGTTCGAACTGCTTCACCATATGGGCGTAGCGTTGTGAATTCCAGCCCGGATATATGGATTGATAGAATCTGGCAGATTCCTTTAGATTATATGAGGCAAAGAAGTAAAGATCATCGGGAATGTAACCCATCCTCTGCTTAATCTGAAGGTTTTCATAAACAGGAGCATCTTCTATCAGTATGTTTCCCCTGTCCTGTCTGAGAACTCCGGTCACATGCTTGATGAGCGTAGTCTTCCCGGCACCGTTTGTGCCCACCAGCCCATAGATAGAGCCCTTTCTGACGTTTAGATCCAAGTCGTGGAGAGCCTGAAATCCATCAAAGGTTTTATTAACATTGTCAACCTTTATCATCTTACATCACCTCTTTCTTCCAACAAATCGTTCAACAACATTGAAATCTGCTCTTGCGGCAATCCCAGGAACTGCAGTTCCCGAATGCTACGTCTCAACTCCTCCGTTACCGCTCCCACCCTCTTGACATCCACTTCCTTGTCAGCCGTTGCCGACACAAAGGTGCCTAAGCCTGATACCGTATAGATAAATCCTTGATACTCCAGCTCACGGTAAGCCTTTTGGATGGTATTGGGGTTGACGGTGAGGGTTTTAGACAGCTCGCGAACAGATGGGAGCTTTTCTTCAGCTGATAGCACATCGGCAATGATAAGCTCCTTGATGTTATCAACGATTTGTTCGTAGATGGAAGTTCTACTTTTCAAATCCAATTGAAACATATCTTAATACCCCTTTCCTTGCTTTCAGTCCTGAATGTTACAGAATACTATAAACAAGAGTTCTGCCACAAGTGTACTATGTATCATAGTACACTGTCAATACTTTTTTATGGTCCTGTACGCCAAAAGAAGCCAAGTGATTGTAATCCTGTGTTCCCTGGCATGTGCAAAATTTCAAGTAATATGTGGATTATCGAGATATTTCGGTGGTATCTGTTCAGAATTTCAGGCAATATGTGAAAATATATGAATTATCCACATACTAATTGAAATTCTGCACACGAAACTAAAAATAAAAAGACGGTTCCCGGAAAATAGGAACCGCCTTGTTAACACATTTTTAGAATGCTTTCGTATCAATCTCCTGCCTGAGCCTGCCGATGAAGTCTTCAACGGACATCTCTCCCAGCTCACCTTCTCTGTTGGAGCGGACAGAAACAGTTCCGGCTTCCGCCTCCCGTTCACCGATTACCAGCAGGTAAGAATCCCTCTGGTTTCTGGCCTCCCTAATCTTATAGCCGATCTTTTCATTTCTGCCGTCAACTTCAACTCGCAACCCTGCTTCCGTTAAGAGCTTCTCCAACTCATACGCATAGTCGTTGAACTTCTCCGTTACGGTGAGAATCTTCACCTGAACCGGTGCCAGCCATAATGGGAATTTACCTGCAAAGTGCTCGGTCAGGATGCCGATAAACCTCTCTATGCTACCGAAGATGACCCGGTGAATCATGATGGGACGGTGTTTTTCACCATCGCTACCTACATAGGTGAGGTCAAAGCGCTGGGGCATCTGGAAGTCCAGCTGAATAGTTCCGCACTGCCAGGTCCTCCCGATAGAATCCTCTAGGTGGAAGTCGATTTTGGGTCCGTAAAATGCGCCGTCCCCCTCATTGATTTTGAAGTCCATATCCTTTTCTTCCAATGCTTCCTTAAGGGCGTTGGTAGCGAGATCCCACTCTTCTTGGCTTCCCATAGAGTTCTCGGGTTTCGTAGAGAGCTCAACGTGGTATTTGAAACCGAAGAGCTTATATACATAATCGATAAATTCGATGACTGCTACAATTTCTTCTTTGATCTGCTCCGGCAGCATGAAGATGTGAGCATCATCCTGTGTGAAAGTTCTCACCCTCATCAACCCGTGAAGGGCTCCGGAAAGCTCATGGCGATGCACCTGTCCCAATTCACCGATTCGCATGGGGAAATCCCGATAGCTATACATCCTGCGCTTGTATGCAAGCATGGCGCCCGGGCAGTTCATGGGCTTTATGGCGTAGT
>CAYLVS010000159.1:0-4613 GCA_964387185.1 uncultured Oscillospiraceae bacterium
TGTCCTTGCCAAGAACTGTAATTATGGCCTTCTTCATAACAGATCCCTCCAGTGTTTTGAAAAACAAATACTATCCACCCTGCTCTTTTACCGCAGACAGGACTAACATCTATAACTTACGTCATTTGAAACCTAGGGGAATGTCTGGCCTCTATCCCACGATGATAATGGCTAACAATTCTACCTTATTTCTGTAAATGTAGGAATAGAAGGGGGAGTATTCAATTATGATCCGTACTTTGGTAGTTCTTTGTGGGTGATATAAAGACAGATACAGTTCTACAAAGTCGTTTACGGTATGAAGGTTTAAAGAAACATTCAACTCTGAAACCTTTGAGACGAATTACTCATTTATTTTATCCATGAGAAGAGACATCATATAATTGCTTTCGCTTTCAAGATCAAAGGAATGTCCTGAAAAGAGCCAGTCAAGCAAAAGTCCCCTTGAAAGAATAATTATCCTTCTCTTGATATCTTCATTGCTGGCAGTAGGATCAATACTCCCTTCATCTTTACATTTATTTATCAGGTCATCAAGGATGATGTAAATACGCCGCTTTTCCATCCTCAGGCTATCCTGTTCAGGATATTTGAGTCCATGTGCATACATTAAAGATAGGCTCAGATCCCCCAAAGAAACACTTATGGTCTGTATCCTGACGCAAAACATCCTTAACTGCTCGATCGCACTGATCGAGCCCGACTTCGACATGCTTTTTAACTTTTTATAATAATCCTGATACTGGGAATCTATTGCTGTTTTCATGTGCAGTGCAATAGAATCTTTGTCCTTGAAAAAATGGTAAATGCTGCCGATCGACGTCTCAGAGAAATCGGCTATTTCCTGCATAGTAACATTTTCAAACCCATTTTTTCTAAACAGTTCTATTGCGCTCTCATATATGCGCTGTTTTGTTTTTGCAGATTTTTCAGCACGAGTTGGAGTTTCTTTCATAGCAATCTTTCACCTCAAGATTTTATATAACAAGTGTAGGTCTTCACACAACAGTAACTGTAAGTGCGCAGAAAGAATATCACAGAGATGTTCTTTTTGCAAAAACCCCCGCTTATATTAAAAAAAATATTCCCTCATAAAAATCAAACTAATATTACAACCTGAATAATAAATTTTTTCAAAATTCAGAAATTCCGTTGATAGCAAGCAAAAATTATAGTTTTATGTTAATTAATAAGGCTCTAATCATTTTTTAGATTATATTATAAATAAAAAATGTTTTAATTGAGTATTGTTAGAAGTTTCATAGAATTGACTGCAATGTAGAATAAATTCTAGAATGTATTCTAGAATTTATTCTACATAACGATTCTCCGATTTTCAACCTAAAAAATTACTTCGGAGGCTAAGTTTATGGCAAGACAGCAAGCAAAGAGACTCGAGATATGCTATCAGTTTAATATCCAAAGTAAGAAAGAGGAGGTTTCAGTATGGGTTTCAGATTAGGAGTTGACACAGGTGGCACATTTACAGATATTGCGGTGGTGAATGAGGCCGATAGTCATGTTTCGGTAACCAAGGTCCCCTCTACACCGGATAACCCTTCAAGGGCAATAATTAACGGCGTAAAAAAGATTATGGGCCTTCAGGATATTAAAGCTGAAGACATAACATTCTTTATTCATGGGACTACTGTTGCAACAAACGCCCTTTTGGAGTTAAAGGGGGCAAAGACCGCACTAATTACCACTGAGGGATTCAGAGATATTCTTCAAATTGGACGTCAGACAAGACCCTCTTTATACGACTTTTATGGCCACCGTCCTAAAGCGATCGTCCCACGTAATCTGCGCTATGAGGTTCCCGAAAGGGTCCTTTTTTCCGGTGAAGTATTAAAACCTCTTGATGTAGATGCCGTCAAGAACATCGTTGAAGATATGAAGAAAAATAAAGTTGAAGCTGTGTGCGTGTGTCTGCTTCATTCCTATGCAAACGCAGAGCATGAAAAAATGATCAAAGAGATAGTTACCGCAGAGTTTCCGGATGTCCTTGTAACGCTATCTTCGGAGATCCTGCCAGAGTTCCGTGAGTATGAACGTATGAGTACCGTCTGTATAAACGGCTACGTTATGCCAAAAGTAAACAAATATGTTGTAGACCTTACTAGCAAGCTTAAAGAAATACACTTAAAATCGGAACTTTATATCATGCAGTCAAACGGAGGAGTCATTACGGCCGAAACAGCGCGAGAATCAAGTGCCCGTACTGTTTTATCAGGCCCTGCGGGCGGAGCGCTGGCAGGAGGGTTCGTGTGCGAGCAGACGGAACACAGCAATATAATCACCGTCGATATGGGCGGAACAAGTCTTGATATATGCCTTATCGCCGATAAAAAACCTCGTTATACGACAGAGAGTCAAATCGGTGGATATCCGATTAAGCTGCCAATGATAGACATTCACACAATTGGAGCAGGTGGTGGAAGTATTGCCTGGATCGACGGCGGTGGCGCCCTTCGTGTGGGGCCTGAAAGTGCCGGGGCAGACCCCGGACCGGCCTGTTACTGCAAAGGTGGGACAGAACCTACTGTCACAGACGCAAACATAGTCCTCGGGCGTCTAAATCCCGAATACTTGCTTTCAGGCGAATTTGACCTGGACAAAAGCAAGGCTTACAACGTGATCAAAGAAAAAATCGCAGACCCTCTTAAGCTATCCGTAGTTGAAGCTGCTGCAGGAATAATAAAGGTCGTAAACGCTAACATGGTCCGTGGCATCAGGGTAGTTTCTGTCGAAAAAGGTTACGATCCGCGTGAGTTTGCGCTTGTCCCTTTTGGCGGAGCAGGGCCGGTACACGGAGTAGAAATGGCGGAAGAACTCGGCATGAAAGAGGTCATAGTCCCCAAGAACCCTGGGGTCACTTCAGCCGTAGGTATGCTTTCTGCTGACGTAAGGCATGACTATGTCAAAACCTTCATTGCAGATTCGAGCAAAATCGCTTTGAGAGATCTGCAGGAAATAGTTGATGAACTCGAAGCAGCGGCAGTTAAGGAATTAAGCGGAGAAGGATTCAGAAAAGAGGATATGGAGTTCAAGCGTTTGCTGGACATGCGCTATCTGGGGCAGGCATACGAGATACCCGTTTACATCTGCGGCGGAGTACTCAAAGCCTCAGACATAGTGGATACAAGAAATACTTTTGACGACCTGCACTTTAAATCTTACGGATATTGCCGCAAAGAACAGGTCGTAGAAATAGTCAACATACGTCTGACTGCACTTGGTAAATTGCCTAAGATGAACGTTTTAAGGAAGGAGAGCGACTCAAAATATACACCGGCCCCCTCTGAAAGCAGAGAGGTTTATATGAGAAAAAGTTACGTTCCATCCGACATCTACATTAGGGAAGATCTCAAAGATGGAGCTGTTATTCTAGGCCCCGCAATCGTTGAACAGCTCGATTCAACTACAGTTATATTCCCCAACCAGACGGCAAGTGTAGACACCTTCGGCAATATCATCATTCAGCTTGAGGAGGTAAAGTAATATGAAAACTAAAGTCGATGCGATAACTCTTGAAGTTATGCGCAATGCACTTCAATCAGTTGCTGAAGAAATGGGCGTCACATTGATCAGGACTGCTCTCTCCATAAATATCAAGGACAGGAGAGACTGCTCCACGGCAATTTACACTGTCAACGGAGATCTTGTCGCACAGGCGGAGCACATTCCCCTTCATCTTGGTCTCATGCCTACAATAATGAAGGAGATTTTGAAGATATACCCGAAAGAAAAACTGAATGACGGAGATGCCATAGTTATCAACGATCCATATATCAGCGGTTCTCACCTCCCGGATGTATGTATATTCAGTCCTGTCTTCTACGATGGCAAATTGGTTGCATTTGCCGCAAACCTGTCTCACTATTCAGACATAGGAGGTATAGTTCCTGGAGGCATGCCCATTACAGCAACAGAAATTTTCCAGGAAGGGATCCGGATAGCTCCGGTAAAGATACGCAAACAGGGCATACTAGACGAGGAACTGATCGGTTTCATTACCAACAACGTCCGCACTCCTCATGAATGGCGTGGGGACATGGAAGCTCAGCTTGCCGCAAATAATGTCGGCGACAGAAGGATCAAAGAACTTATTGACAAATATGGTCTTGATCACGTTGTGGAATACATGGAAGAGATCATGAACTACTCGGAAAGACGTTTTCTTGCCCGTCTCAAAGAAATGCCGAATGGCGAATACAGCTTTGAGGATGTGCTGGAGGTAAACAGCAATGAAGACAGCGCTGAAAGCACCATACCGATCAAAGTTAAAGTTTCTGTTGTGGATGATCAAATCGAAATCGATTTCACAGGGACAGGGGCACAGATCAAAGGATCCCTTAACTGTACTCGTGCAGTGACTACTGCCTGCGTTTACTATGCGGTAAAAGCAATGACCGATCCCGAGATCCCTTCAAACAGCGGGGCATATAGACCTATTAAGGTAATCGCTCCCCTTGGGACCATAGTCAATCCCAGATTTCCGGCAGCAGTCTCCAACGCAAACATCAATACATCCCAGAGGATAACGGACTGTCTGTTAGGCGCTCTTGCCAAGGTCCTTCCGGAGAGAGCAATGGCTGCCTGTTCAGGCACGA
>CAYLVS010000160.1:0-4569 GCA_964387185.1 uncultured Oscillospiraceae bacterium
CGCATCCTTCGGAGTGAACCCGATATTGAGAGCGTGCCGGTTTACTCCTGCGACGGTTTCCTTAACTTTTTCTATAATCAGATGGTGCCATCTTCAGGATACATCGGGTATTTTGAGTTGAGAAAGTATCGGAACGGGGTACTTATTCGATTCCCGGAGCCTGCCGTGCCGGATAAAATTCCGGAGTTCCGGGATGACAGCAAGCTCTATCAGGCATTTGGAGAAGCAAAGAAATGGGGCAACCTCATGGGCATTTCTTATGTGGAGGATCTCAATCAAAAGATTGACTCCGGCGAGTATAAGGAGATCATTCAGATTTCCGAAGCACTTCATGAGAAAAAAATTGCACATATTGCCGATGAGATCATCCAGAATAAAAAAAGAATCATACTGATTTCGGGGCCATCCTCTTCCGGCAAGACTTCTTTCGCCAAGCGCCTCAGCATTCAGTTGAGAGTCAACGGAGAAAAACCTCTCTACATCGGTACGGACGACTATTTTGTGGAAAGGTATCAGACACCCTTGCTGCCTGACGGCACACCAAATTTTGAAGACATTGAAGCACTTGACATCGATCTTTTCAACCGGAATATGAACGATCTGTTATTGGGCAAAGAGGTGGACCTTCCGACGTTTGATTTCTTTGAGGGTACAAAGCACTATGGCACTAGAATAAAGAAAATAAGTTCAAATCAACCCATCATCATCGAGGGTATCCATGGTCTGAACAAAGCACTGACAATGGACCTGGATGATGAGACGAAATTCAAAATCTACATCAGCCCCTTCACGCAGCTTAACATCGATAACCACAACCGTATTCCCACCACAGATGCCAGATTCCTTCGGCGCATAGTAAGGGATCATCAGTTCCGGGGCTATGAAGCGGGCCGGACCATCGAGCAATGGAAAAAGGTCCGTGCTGGCGAGGACAAGAATATCTTCCCATTCAACGGTGAGGCAGATGTACTTTTTAACTCCGCCCACATATATGAGCTTGCGGTATTAAAGAAGTATGCGGAACCCATGCTAAGAGCCATAAAACAAGAGGAATCAGCTTACAGTGAAGCTGTAAGACTGCTGAGATTTCTACGCTTTTTCCACACCATTGAGGACGATTCCGTCATCGCAAACAACTCTATCATTCGTGAATTTGTAGGTGGCAGTATTTTAGTGTAACGTCTGGCAAATAAGTAGGCTAATTAGTAAGACGTTACACTAGCGTAAATCATGCGAAGGATGACATTATGAGTGAAGTAATTGTTATTGGCGGTATAACCGCGGACATTGAAGGACATCCCTATGAGAGATTGGTATATGCCGACTCCAATCCCGGCAAGATCACCATTGCTTATGGAGGGGTGGGTAGAAATATTACCGAGAATTTAGGTAGATTGGGCGTTCCTGTCAGTCTGTTTTCCGTGGCGGGGGAGGACCTGACTGGAAGGGCCGCGGTAAGAGAGCTGGCGGATCTGGGAGTGGACGTGTCCGGAGTGAGGCTACTCCCCGGCGAAAGCACAGCCATGTATATATCTATACTCAACATGATAGGTGACATGGAGCTGGCACTGTCCAATATGGATGCATTGGAACGCATATCCCCTGAAATAATTGATGAAGCCGTGCAAGCAGCAACCGGAGCGAAGATGGTTGCGCTGGATACTAACTTGACGGTAGAAACACTGGCCTATGCCATTGAACGGCTGGGAGACAAACCTCTTTTTCTGGATCCCGTATCTACGGTAAAAGCAGAGCGCGCAAAGGAACTTATCGGAAGCTTTCACACGATAAAACCAAATCGTGCAGAGGCTGAGGTTCTATTGGATATGGAAATACGTGATCCCCGCGCTTTGGAAGAGGCGGGCAAATTGTTTATTGACAAAGGGGTAAAACGGGTATTTATAAGCTTGTCGGCGGGAGGCGTTTACTTTACCGACGGAGTGCAAGCGGATCTACTGAAGCCCCTGTCAGGATTAAGCGGTACAGGCTCAGCCACAGGAGCCGGCGACGCTTTTTCCGCAGCGGCGATTTATAGTTTCATTAAGGGGTATGATATAGTGAAAACCACCCGTTTCTCTTTGGCGGCAGCTTCCCTGGCAATGGAGTCCAAAATGGCTGTAAATCCGAAACTCACATTAAGTGAAATAGAGAGGAGAATCAAATGAACCGATATATAGACATAAAGCCCGAAGTGAAGACCGCTTTGGATGAGGGAAAGGTTGTAATCGCTTTGGAGTCCACCATCATCGCGCATGGAATGCCCTACCCGAAAAATATAGAGACTGCCATTGAGGTGGAGGAGGTCATTCGCAGGAAAGGGGCCGTACCTGCCACGATGGGTATAATAAAAGGCAGGATAAAGGTGGGAATGACAAAAGAGGAAATCGAATACCTTGCTAAAGCGGAGCATGTGGTTAAAGTCAGCCGTAGAGATTTTCCTCTCATCGCGGCTAAGTCCCTTGATGGGGCAACCACCGTAGCCGGCACCATGATCATTGCCGAGCAGGTGGGAATCCCGCTCTTTGTAACAGGCGGCATCGGCGGCGTCCACCGGGGAGCAGCGGAATCTTTCGATATTTCCGCGGATTTGGAAGAGCTGAAGCAGACAAACGTAGTGGTGATTTGTGCAGGTGTGAAGTCCATACTGGATATCGGTGCTACCCTCGAGTACCTGGAGACGGGTGGCGTTCCCGTAATCACTTTTGGAAGCGACGAATTCCCGGCTTTCTACAGCAGGAAGAGCGGGTTCCCGGCGGAGTGCCGGATGGATGACACCGGGGAGATTGCAGAATTAATAATGGCCAAGTCAAGTCTGGGGCTCAAGGGTGGCATGCTAGTGGCCTGTCCCATTCCGGCGGAGCATGAAATTGACTTTGATAGCATGGACCTCACCATTCACCGGGCAATCAGGGAGAGCGAAGAAAAGGGAATCACCGGAAAACGCATTACTCCATTTCTACTGGACAAGGTCAAAGAGTTGACAGAAGGGCGGAGCCTGGAAGCAAATATCCAGCTGGTCCTTAACAATGCCCGGGTGGGAGGAGAAATAGCTTCCGCAATGATGAATTTATAAGTTTAGGGGAATGATAAGGTGGTATAAGTAGAATATGTGAGTTTTTTATTTTATATATCAGGAGGAAATAGGGAAATGAAAGATCTAAAGGGTACTAAAACACTGGAGAACTTGTTGATTGCATTTGCGGGAGAGTCAGAAGCGAGAAACAAGTATACTTACTATGCGTCCAAGGCCAAGAAAGATGGCTACGAGCAGATTGCAGCCATTTTCTTAGAGACGGCAGGAAACGAAAAAGAGCACGCTGAGCTCTGGTTTAAGCTGGCTCATGGCATCGGCACCACAGAAGAGAACCTGCTGGATGCAGCTGCCGGTGAAAATTACGAATGGACGAAGATGTACAAAGATATGGCTGAAGTTGCCAGAGAAGAAGGTTTTGCAGACATCGCATTCCAGATGGAAGGCGTTGCCAAAATAGAAAAAGAGCATGAAGAAAGATACAGAGCATTGGCTGAAAACGTGAAAGAAGGAAAGGTCTTCGAAAAGGAAGAGGAAGTTCTTTGGCAATGTGCAAATTGCGGCCATGAATATGTAGGAACGAAAGCTCTGGAACTCTGTCCCGTTTGCAAGCATTCCAAGGCCTACTTCCAGATCAAACCCGAGAACTACAAATAGGCCAAGTAGCTAAATAATAAAGGTAAATAAAACGACCTTCCGTTTTACGAGGTCGTTTTTATTTTTTCCGCTACCGAGCTTATTCCTTGCCCTCGTCACACCCAACTGTGCAGAATTTCAAGTAGTATGTGGAATTTAGGCCTTATTGATTGAATTCTGTTCAAATTTTCAATTAATATGTGAAAATCCATAGAAAAATCACAGATTAATTGAAATTCTGCACACTCTGCACACTCTGCACACTCTCACACTCAATCTAAATTAAAAAGGTTATCGTACGCAAGCGTTTCCTGTTTCCATTTTGGGTATAATAGAAACATGTATTCAAAAGGAGGTATATCTCATGTGTCACAGAAGCAAACGAGACCCAATGCCAATGGAATCAAGTTCCGGTGCGAAAGTAATCCACCTTGCCGGAGGGTGTTTCTGGGGCCTGGAAAAATATTTGACTGGTCTCGCTGAAGACCAAGGGCAGGATTAAAGCTAAGAAAATGAGTTGAACTTTTGTTTCATATAAAGCGATAATAAACCATGTAGGGAGGACTGATGGTTAATGGCAACCTTCGATTTTAAAAAAGAGTATAAAGACCTATACCAGCCCGGGAATAAGCCGGGTATCATCGACGTGCCGGAAATGCGGTTCCTTATGGTTAACGGCGAGGGCGATCCCAACACCTCCGAACTTTACCAGGCTGCCTTAGAAATACTGTACGGTCTGTCCTATTCCATTAAGATGAGCAAGAAGTGGGGAGTTCAACCCCAGGGATATTTTGATTATGTGGTTCCACCCTTAGAGGGACTGTGGTGGTTTGAAGGCAAGCCTTTTGATGGCAGCGTGATCGGCAGGAAGGATGAATTTAGCTGGGTCATGATGATCCGCC
>CAYLVS010000161.1:0-4546 GCA_964387185.1 uncultured Oscillospiraceae bacterium
GTAGCAATTCAACCCATAATTCGCAGCAAAGTGAGCAAAATTTGCGGTTGTATGCAGATTACAAGGAAATTCATGTAATATATTTGCATACAAACGAAGATTTTGCTCAGATTTGCTTGAAATACAGGAAACTGAATGAGAGATCTGCATACAAACGGAGAATTTGCACAGATGGGGCGTTGAAAAGCCTGCGCAGATGGATCCACAAAAAATATTTGACAAGGCAAATTCCTTGTGGTATCCTTTATCAGTAAATAGTAAGCAGAAGTCATCCGCTTCTCACCTCACGGCTCAAGCTGTGAAGGTTTATACAAAGAACCAGACCGATTTTGGTGTTTTTGAGAGCGGATACATTATGTAGCCGCTTTATTTATTTAGGAGGTGCGAACATTAACAAGGCAAATCAGATCAACGAAGAGATTCGTGACAAGGAAGTCAGAGTAATCGACAGCGATGGGGAACAGCTGGGGATTTTACCAATAGAGGAAGCATTGCAGTTGTCCATTGATAAGAAACTGGACCTGGTCAACATTGCCCCTCAGGCCAAACCCCCCGTGTGCAAGATTATGGACTACGGAAAGTACAGATACGATCTCCAAAAGAAGGAAAAAGATGCCCGCAAAAAGCAGAAGGTTGTAGAGCTTAAGGAAGTTCGACTTTCTACCTTTATCGAGGAGCACGACTTGATGGTGAAAGCCAACAATGCCTCTAAGTTCCTTAGAGAAGGAGATAAGGTCAAGGTCAGTCTGCGGTTTCGGGGTCGTGAGAGAGATCACGTTGATTTGGGGAAAAAGGTTATGACGAGGTTCGCCGAAGCCATATCCGAAGCAGGTACTGTGGAGAGAATTCCCCTCCTTGAAGGCAGAAGCCTGATTATGATTGTAGCACCGAAGATTAATAAATAGAAATCACGTATTAAGCAGGAGGTTATTGCAAAATGGCAAAGATGAAATCCCATAGAGGTGCAAGCAAGCGATTCAAGATTACCGGTACCGGTAAAGTTACGAGACATAAGGCGTACAAAAGCCATATTCTTACCAAGAAAAGCGCGAAGAGAAAAAGAGGGCTGAGACAATCGACCCTGCTCACCAGTGCTGACGAGAAGAGAATCAAGAGCGTTTTGAACGTATAGTTTAGGAGGTAAGAAGAAATGGCAAGAGTTAAAAGAGGAATTAACGCACGAAAGAAACATAGAAAAGTATTGAAGCAGGCAAGGGGATTTTACGGCTCCAAGAGTAAGATTTTCAGAGCTGCAAAACCTGCAGTCATGAGATCATTGAGCTCTGCATATGTAGGAAGAAAGCGCAAGAAGAGAGATTTCAGAAGGCTCTGGATTACCAGAATCAACGCCGGTGCCAGAATGAACGGCCTCTCCTACAGCAAGCTTATGAACGGCTTAAAGCTCTCCGGCATCGAAATCAACCGGAAGATGCTCTCCGAGCTGGCGATTCAGGACCCGGCAGGCTTTGCGCAGCTGGCTGAAACAGCTAAAAAAGCAGTGGAGAAATAGAATCCAATCGACATTAAAATATGACAAATAGTGCCCCTCTGACAGGCTATAATCCAATGATAGCCGGCGGAGGGGTTTTTCTATGGTAATCTACGCGGAGTATCTTTTTCTGGAAAACGGAGTAGCAGGTCTTGTGATTCTGCTGCTGACTCGTAAGATATGCGGGTTTTCATCATCCCGCCCTAGAATTGCTTTCGGTAGCATCCTATGCGGGCTTTACGCCTTTATCCTATTTTGGGAAGGGTTGTTTTGGTGGCTGGCTATACTGTTCAAGGTGGTCTTTTCCCTGGGGGTTGTGGCTTTGGTATTTCCCTCTCGACACTGGAAAAGCATGGCTCGGGCGGTATTGGTGTTCTATTTGATTAGCTTTGCCATGGGGGGGATCGCCATCGGTTCTCTGTATTTTTTCAAAACTGCCGGGGTAACGGCGGGAGGCGCTTTTTACATAGGACAGATAATTTACATAAAAGTGTTCGCAGGAATGGCGTTGGGCTGGATTTGTCTTTCCATTTTTGCAGACTTTTTGAAGGATCGAGTTCGAAAAAACCGCAGTGAAGCGGAGCTTCGCGTGACACTGGGAAACAACTCCGTAACGCTGAAGGGTTTCGTAGATACGGGCAATTTTCTCAGGGATCCAATCACCGGACGTCCTGTCTGCGTAGCAGCGAAACAGGCAATGGAAGGGCTTGTTCCGGAAGCGGCTCAATTTTGCCTCATACCTTATCGGGACGTTGACAAGAAGGAAGGGCTATTGACGGGAATTAGGCCTGATAGCGCCGTTCTGCTAGCTTCGGGAAGAAAGCCGAAGTCTGTAAACATCATATTAGCTGTTTCAAAAGGAGAACTGCCCGTCGCACAGGATGGGAAAAGATACGATGTATTATTGCATGAGACATTGACGGAAGGGGGCATCCTGCAAGGTGAATAGAGAAGGAACCGGTTTCGAGGAATGGATGAAAAGTAAGCGTGAGAGAGTGCTGTTGCTGTGGTTAAGTTTTCGTCTGAAGCTCAGGAGATGGACTACTGAGGAAGAAATCTATTACATAGGAGGAAGTGATGCCCTTCCGGCGCCCCTAACTTCGGAAGAGGAGAAGGAACTGCTCGGGGAGCTAATCCTTCCGGGCGAAGAAAATATCGACGAGGAGAGGCTACAGAAATGTAAAGCGGTGAAGACTGTTTTAATCGAGCGAAACCTTCGTTTGGTGGTGTACATAGCTAAGAAGTTCGAGAATGCGGGCATTAATGTGGAGGATCTGATTTCCATTGGCACCATCGGCCTGATAAAGGCAGTAAATACCTTCAACCCGGAGAAGAACATCAAATTAGCTACTTATGCGTCTCGTTGCATAGAAAATGAGATTTTAATGTACCTTCGTCGTAATAGCCGGACCAGATCAGAGGTTTCCTTCGACGAACCCCTCAATGTGGATTGGGACGGAAATGAGCTCCTTCTTTCGGATATTCTGGGAACGGAAAGCGACATCGTTTACAACCACATTGAAGAAGAGGTAAACCGTAATTTGCTTGTCTACGCCATGAAGAAACTGAGTTTGCGTGAGAAGCAGATTATGGAGATGCGCTTCGGACTGGTGAGCGGGCGGGAAATGACACAAAAGGAAGTTGCGGACCGCATGGGAATCTCCCAATCCTACATTTCCAGATTGGAGAAAAAGATCATTATGCGTCTGCAAAAGGAGATACGCAAATTAGGATAGCCTATTTTTCGACAGTATGAAAAGAGATGACGCTGTACATAAATAATAACGAGGCAACTTGTTTTGCTAAGGGGGGCAAACAGGGAAGCGGGGATCTTTGCAATGGCAGCGAAAGTAGAAATCTGTGGCGTAAACACATCCAAATTACCCGTATACAAAGACGCACAAATGAAGGAGATGATTGAGAAGATTAAACAGGGAGATAAGGAAACGAGAGATGAATTCATCAGGGGGAACTTGAGGCTGGTGCTTTCCGTAATTCAGAGATTCAACAACCGGGGAGAGAATCCGGACGATCTGTTTCAGGTAGGCTGTATCGGTCTTATCAAGGCTCTTGACAATTTTGACACCTCTCACAACGTAAAATTCAGTACCTATGCAGTACCTATGATCATCGGTGAGATAAGGCGTTATTTACGAGACAACAATGCGATTCGAGTCAGTCGATCGTTGCGGGATTTGGCTTATAAGGCTTTGCAGGCTAAGGAAAGATTGATGAGGCAAAGTCAGCGGGAACCGACTATCTCAGAGATTGCAAAGGATTTGGATATTTCCGTAGAGGAAGTGGTACTGGCTTTGGATTCCATTCAGGACCCCATCTCACTTTTTGAACCGATTTTCCATGATGACGGCGATGCACTTTACGTTATGGATCAGGTGAAGGACACCGTCAACACCGATGAAAAGTGGATGGATAATATATCCATATCGGAGGCCATGAACAAGCTTCCGGACAGGGAAAAAAATATTTTAGCAATGCGCTTTTTTGAAGGCCGGACCCAGATGGAGGTAGCTGAAGAAATTGGAATCAGCCAAGCTCAAGTCAGCCGTTTAGAAAAGAATGCACTTAAGTATATGCGAAAGTACGTTTAAAAAGTTATTTCTAACAAATGCGCAAATGCGACCCCAAAGTGAGCAAAAATGGAGTTGTGTGTGGATAACTTCCGTATTATACCATGACATACACACACAACTCCATATTTTGGGTTCTTACTTCTTGTTTTCAATATTTTCCATGAACACTCTTGTTTGATTATCCTTTAACATGGTATAAATAAGGTAGCTTTATGCTACCTCTGATTTGGGAGTATTTTAGTTATGCTTATTATCACTTTATTTAGCGAAAGGAGTATTTAAGATGTGTGAGAAACCGAAGTTCTTTTTTTGTAAGCATTGCGGCAACATGCTTGAGATGATCAAAAGTTCAGGAGCCCCCCTGGTATGCTGCGGAGATCCGATGACAGAATTAGTGGCTAATACGGAGGAAGCTGCTTATGAGAAGCACATTCCGGTAGTGGAAATCGATGGAAATAAGGTTACA
>CAYLVS010000162.1:0-4540 GCA_964387185.1 uncultured Oscillospiraceae bacterium
AGAAATTCCTCGACGGAAGGAAATGCGCCTTTGCCGGACCTTCCGGAGTGGGCAAATCCACATTGCTGAACCACCTGGAAGCCACAGTGATGGTGGAGACAGGCGAGATCAGCGAGAAATCCCAGAGAGGAAAGCATACTACACGGCATGTCGAATTGTTTCAACTGGCCGACGGCAGCATGATTTTCGATACACCCGGATTTACTTCCTTTGAGGTACTGGAGGCTGATGAGCAGGAACTGGCCTTCCTGTACCCCGAAATGGCTCCCTATATGGGCCGGTGTAAATATCACAACTGCAGACATATCTCGGAGCCCGGCTGCGAGGTGAGATCTGCAGCTTTGGAAGGGACGATCCCTATGTCCCGATACGATTCTTACAGCAAACAGATAAAAGAGATTCAGGAAATGAGGAAATATTGATGAACAGACTAGCCCCATCCATTTTATCGGCAGACTTTTCCCGGCTTGGGGAAGAGGTCAGGACAATCGAGGACGCAGGCGCTCATGTCATCCATGTAGATGTGATGGACGGACATTTTGTACCTAACATTTCCTACGGCGCCACTGTGATGAAGAGCTTGCTGGGAAAGACCCGGTTGCCCTTTGATGTTCATCTGATGATTGAGGACCCGGATCGCTATATTAAGGACTTTGTAACGGATAACACGGAGATTATTACCGTACATCAGGAAGCTTGTATCCACCTGCACCGCACTCTGCAACTGATCAAATCCTGCGGAGTAAAGGCAGGGGTTTCCCTGAATCCTTCTACACCCGTTTCCACCTTGGAATACGTGTTTGAAGACTTGGATTATGTACTGGTCATGTCTGTCAATCCGGGTTTCGGAGGACAGAAATTCATAAACTCTGCGCTTGAAAAGATACGGATGCTATCTCAAATGAAGGAACAGCGCAATTCAAACCTGATCATCGCCGTGGACGGTGGCATCACACTGGAAAATGTTAGACAAGTTGTGGATGCAGGGGCTAACCTCATCGTAGCCGGTTCTTCCGTCTTCGGAGCCCCCGATGTTACGCAGCGTGTCAAGGACTTCCTTTCCCGTCTGAAGTAATTGTAGTCAGAGTCTGCACCCTGCCTCGCAAAATAAAATTAGGTTTAATGACTTAATAGGTTTTCCCTGAGCAAATAAGCGCAAAGGAGACCTATTTTTTCTTCATGCATAGGTTTTTTTATCAGGTTTACTAATATTAGGCCCTATTTCCGTCAAGAAAAGAGCTCTATTTGTCCATTCGGAAGCCTTTTATAGGGTTGTATTTAGTAAATATAGAGAAAAGAAACCTATTTCTTCTATGCATATAGGTTTTAATTCTCAACATTTTTCAAAAACACCCTAATAAGACGGCGGACCCCTCTCCTCATTCGGGGGTTTTCTTAATTGAAATGCATATATTAGATTAAATGTAATATTATGGTTGACAGCAGCCCGCGCAGATGATAATATATTACCATAATATGTAACAAATGATATTAACTGATAAGGAGGTGCCGGTTTGAAGAGAAGCCGGACAGTCTTGGGACTGTTGCTCATAGTGTTTGCCGTGGCGGGTCTGATTTTCTGGGAAGTGAAGGGGAGAGAGACTTTATTGCTGGATACAGTCATCGTTGCATCTGAAAAAATACCGGCGGGAACAGTGATTAGTCGCGATCTGCTGAAAGGGGCAGGCGTGCTGGAAGAAAGCAGGATACAGGGAAGTCTGAAATGGGATATGCTTCACGTTGCCATAGGACAGGTAGCGCTACGGGATATAGTAGAAAACAGTCAGCTGTCCGAAGAATACCTTGCAGACAATGATTTCTATCTTCGCAGCAACGAGTCGATCTTTGTACTTCATCCTGAATGGATCGCTATGCGCAGCAGTGCAATAAGGCGGGGAGATTGGATCGATATTTATGAAAACAGTGGCTACTACAAAATAGGGACTTACAGAGTGGCCTTCGTAAAGGATGCCAACGAAATAGAAGTAACGGACGGAGAAGGACATAAGGAGTCTGACTCGTTGAATAGAACGGTGTCCAGCTCTCTCATCAGCCATGTGGAAATCATCGCAAATACCAAAGAATACGAGAGAATTGCACGCTCTGCCCAAAATGGAGAGGCCGGTTTATTGCTGGTGCAAAGGCAGGTGATGAAAAAATGAACAACATGTACGCCTTTCACGGCGCGGACAGCAAAACAGGTACCACTATGATCACCCAGTCTGTCGCAGAAGTCATTGCTTACAGTAGAAAAGAGATTAAAATCCTGGTCGTCTCAATGCATGGTAGGCTCGGCACCGAGTATGTCGATCGAGTATGTGAGTCCATTGAAGGAATCAAACTTCACTTGGATAACAGATTGTTGGACACTCAGGGGTTGATGGAGGCGTGTCGAATAGGAGACAACCTCTACATGCTGGGAGGAGTAGAGAGTATAGAGCAGGTGCGGGGCTATCATCCCCATATGGCTGCTTATCTCCTGGAAAGCATAGAGAGTACTTTCGATTTAATCCTTGTGGATACGGGAAACGATATCGATAACGGCCTGGCGGTGGGGGCTCTTGAGTACATCGACAATAACTACTGTATCATTACGCAGCAGGAGACCATTCTCAAGAGGTTTGAGAGAGTCAATCCGGTCTATGAGAAGTTGGGAATCCGCTTTTCCTCTTATATTGTTAACAAGTACACGGATCATGATCCCTATGATTTGCGCTATATCGGGAAGCGATTGTGTCTGAATCGGGAAACGCTTATGAAGGTTGAAGCATCCGGTTATGAGCGCCAGGCGGAATCTGACCATCGAACGCTCTTATCCTATAAAGACGAGGAGTTTTCCAATGATATTCGATTGATTGCAAACCATATTCTCTCCCAGGCACAGATGGATGCCATTGACCATGGAAGGAAGAAGAAATGGATGCCTTTTATCTAGAGGACTATTTAAGCGGGAGAGGACAAAAAGATAGAAAAGCTTGCATGGGCTTTGAAAAGCTATGCGAAACTATTAAGGAAGACTTCATTATGGAATGGGATCGGGACAGTGGGGACATCCGTGCTGCTCTGAAGCTGCAGAAAAAAGCGATTATTGGATATGCCAATGAGGTGGCTTTCTTCAAGGAAAAAATCAAGGTCAAAATTAAGGACTATAATGCGGAAATTACAGATTGTCCTTCTTGGTATGAATCTGTTGTGGACGGAATCTATCACGAAAACTGGGGGCTTGCAGGAATTGCAGAATGGTTCTCTGACGGATTCAGGGAGAGTAGCTCAGCAAAGATTGTAGGAGACAGAATCTTTTTTATGCAGGGAGGGCGCATGCAGCTGATGCCGCAGACCATCGACAGATACAGGAGAGAGCAGTTAATGAGAGCTTTTCTCCTGCTTACACCTCAAGAACGTCTGGATAAAGATTTTCATGAAATCTATTTGTTGGATGGAACCCGAATTACGATCTTTGGTGGCGGCATGGTAAAACAAGACCAGGATGTGATTATCTTCCGAAGATATGTGGTACCCAACTTTACCTTTGAGGAGCAGGCAAGCAGGGGAACGATTCCTGAGGATGCAATACCTCTATTCAAGGCCATGGTCGATTTTGGGCCTAATATTGTAGTGGCAGGTCAGGTACGTTCTTCCAAGACTACCTTTCTCTCGACGTGGCAGAGCTATGAGAATCCTGAACTGGAAGGCGTTATGGTGGAAACCGATCCGGAAATCCCTCTGCATAAAATGATGCCCAATGCACCCATCGTCCAACTACTGGCAGACAATGAAGAGCTGAGGAGAATATCCAAGAACCTTCTCCGAAGCGATGCGGACTACTTTATTTTGGCAGAGGCAAGGGACGGCAATGCTCTGGAGACAGCAATGAAAGTGGCTGCAAAAGGGACGAGACGGATGAAGCTCACCTTTCATTGCAGAGATCCTCTGGATTTTCCTTATGACGCTGCATGGGAAATTGTCAAGGCGACGGGAGGAGATCTGGATACGACTGCACAAAAGGTTGCAGTCAGCTTTGATTATGTTTTTCACTTCGCGCAGCTCAGGGACAAAAGTCGAAAAAGGCTGCGCAGCATTTATGAGCTTTCCTTGGATCGCAAATCCAGATCCATAAAGATGGTATGTATATGCAGCTACGATTATCAAAGTGACAGTTGGCGATGGAGAAAGCACATTGGAAAAGAGAAACGGGAATTCGCTGAAGAGGAGAACCGGGAGGCTTTTGTAAGGTTTTCGAAGCAACTGGATTTGCTGGCTACGGCTCATCCTTTTGAAGACAGTAAGGAGGATATGGAACATTGCGTACAGAAATAGTGATTACCACGGTTTCCTTGACCATCTATCTAATATTTGTAGCAGGAACCTACCTCTTGTTTACCCACTGGATCCATGCAACTTTAGAGAAGGGGAGAATGTTGCGGCGACTCCGGGCAAGACAGCGTGAAGCGCGGGAAGAGGGAGAGTTGGAAAGAAAGTTGCGCCAATCCCTGTTGACCGCATTGGGTTATCCTCTGCCTCCTGCATTTTTTCTTACCCT
>CAYLVS010000163.1:0-4534 GCA_964387185.1 uncultured Oscillospiraceae bacterium
ATACGGTTCTGCTGTGGGCATCGTCGCTCTGATCCTCGTAGTGGGCGGCTCCTTCGGCATCATAATGAGGACCGGCGCCATCGACGCGGGCATTTACGCCTTTATCCGTAAAACAAAAGGACTTGAACGGCTGGCCCTGCCTCTGCTGTTCTTCATCTTCTCATTGGGCGGTGCTACCTTCGGAATGTCGGAAGAGGTCATACCTTTTGCCATGATCATGGTGCCTTTTGTCATCGCCTTGGGATATGACTCCATTGTAGCGGTCACTGTGACGTTTGTGGCTTCACAGGTGGGGAATGCTACCTCCTGGATGAGCCCCTTCAGCGTTGCCATTGCGCAAGGCATCTCCGGAGTTCCCGTATTGTCAGGTGCATCCTTCCGTTTGGTGGTCTGGTTCGTAGTTACAGCGGCTGCAGCCGGATACATGATGTACTACGGAGAGAAAGTCCGCAAAAATCCGCAAATCTCTGTCATGTATGAATTGGACGGTTACTTTAGAGACAGAGTAGAGCAAACCGCCGAAGAAGATAAAAAGTTTACCTTGGGAGATAAGCTGATCCTTCTAGAGATGCTGGCAGTACTCATTTGGATCATTTGGGGTGTTACCGCTAAAGCATACTACATTCCTGAAATTGCTTCGCAATTCTTCGTAATGGGTCTCCTGGCCGGTATCATCGCCGTAATTTTCAATCTTAATGGCATGACCATCAACGAAATAGCCTCCTCTTTCCAAAAAGGCGTTGCCGATTTGGCAGGAACAGCTGTTGTAGTTGGTATGGCAAAAGGAATCCTGCTCGTTTTGGGTGGAGCCGACGCTACGGTGGCCTCTACTCTGAACACAATCCTTAACAGCATAGGAAGTGTTCTTCAGGGAGTACCCGCTGCAATAGCCGCGTGGTTCATGTACATCTTCCAGAGCTTGTTTAATCTCGTAGTCACATCCAATTCCGGTCAGGCAGCATTGACCATGCCTATCATGGCTCCTCTTGCGGACATCGTAGGCGTATCAAGACAAGTGGCGGTTTTGGCTTATCAGCTTGGAGCCGGATTCGTAGATGCCTTCACTCCGGTCTCTGCAAGCCTCATCGGTGTCCTTGGCGTCGCCAGAGTCGATTGGATGAAGTGGGCCAAATTCCAGATTAAGATGCAAGCCTTCTTCTTTGTCATCGGTAGCGCGGTGGTAATCATTGCTGTATTGATCAATTTCCAATAAACGATTATATAAAAACACTTAACCGGGAAGATTCACTTAGGGGTGACTTAGATGATAACGATCATTAGAAAAATTAAAGTATACGGGCCTGAGTTCAGAGGGATACAGGATATCCTGCTGACAGGGGGAAAGATTGCTTTTATCGGCAATGATATTTCAGCAGATTTTCAAAATAGCATTCAGGTGAAAATCATCGACGGCGAAGGAAAAATCGCAGTACCCGGCTTCATCGACTCTCACGTTCACATGTTGGGGGGCGGAGGGGAAGGCGGCTATAAAACCAGAACACCGGAGGTTATGCTGACGGATCTGACATGTGCCGGAATCACAACCGCTGTGGGATGCCTGGGAACCGATGGCGTTACACGAAGCATGATGTCCCTGCTGGCAAAGGCAAAAGGGCTTGATGAAGAAGGTATCACTACGTTTATCTATACCGGCTCCTACCAGATACCTGTCAAAACTTTGACCGGCAGTATCATGGGAGACCTGCTTGCAATCGATAAGATAATTGGCGTAGGCGAAATCGCCCTGTCGGATCATAGATCTTCTCAGCCCACCTATGACGAATTTGTCCGAACCGCTGCAGATGCCCGCGTAGGCGGAATGCTTTCCGGCAAAGCAGGCATCCTCGATATTCATTTGGGCGACGGCGAGCGGGGTATTGACTACGTCTTTCGAGCAGTAGAAGAAACGGAGATTCCCATCACCCAATTCCTGCCGACTCACATCAATCGGAATGCCCATTTGTTCGAGCAAGGCTTAGACTTTGCTCGGAAAGGCGGATGTATTGACTTTACCGGCAGTGAAAATCCCCAATTGAGCGAGCAAGAAGGAGAAGTAAGTTTTGGTAAAGGTGTTAAGCGTTTGCTGGAGGAGGGGATCAGTGACGAAACCTTTACCCTTTCCTCTGACGCCCAGGGTAGCCTGCCTATCTTTAACGAGAAAAAGGAATATATAGGGCTCGGAGTAGGAAGTGCGAAATGTCTGTGGATAGAAATCCGTCATGCAGTGCTGACCGATCACATTCCGCTGGAAATCGCCCTCAAAGCAGTCACTGCAAATCCGGCAAGGATACTCAAGCTTCAAGGTAAAGGCAGACTAGAAAAGAATTACGATGCGGATCTCTGCATCATTAACGAAGCAACAATGGAAATGGATACCGTTATCGCAAAAGGGCGGTTGATGGTAAAGCAAAAGGAGCCCGTCGTTTTGGGCACCTTTGAAAAGAAATAAATCGTTAGCAAAGGCCGGGAAATTTCCGGCCTTTTTCGTTAGTGTTCGTCACTTCCCTTTCGATTTGTCAGGTGCTCGATGAAAACATGTGCTAAATATGGATCAAACTGCGTTCCTGCATTTCTCTCTATTTCTTCCATGGCCTTTTCTTTACTCATAGCCTTGCGATAGACGCGATCTGTCGTCATCGCATCGTAGGAATCTGCGATACATAAGATCCGGGAATGCAAGGGAATTGCTTCTCCCACTAATCCTTTGGGGTAACCGCCACCATCCCAGCGCTCGTGATGACTGAGTATGTATTCCGCAACAGTCTCCAATCCGGGATTTGCGATAGCGATGCGATAACCGGTCTCAGGGTGTTTTTTCATTTCCTCCCACTCTTCCGGAGTCAGGGGACCGGGCTTTTCGAGAACTTGGTTATCTATGCTCATTTTCCCTATATCGTGGAGTGTGGCCAAAAGCTCAAGTTCGTCAAGCTCCCGCTGGGTCATATCCAGCTTCTCCCCTATGGCGCGAGCCATGACTGCCAGTCGTTCTGCGTGCTCCTCCGTCTCCCGGCTTCGCTCGTACATGGATACCTTAAACAGCTCGATGATGGTGCTCTGGAAGCTTCCGCGCTCAAGCAATTTCCTCATCTGCATGTACTCCTCTGCCATCTCCTCCGCAGCCGCAATGTCTTCTTTCATGTCCGTTCGGGTACCAAAACCAAGGGACAGGTGGACGTTGACCTCCCCCATCGTTCCGGAAAAATGAACTTCCAGACTCAGTGCAATCTCTCTCATTATGAAATAGGCTTCGTCCGCACTTGTGTTGGGCAGGATCATACTAAATGTGTCGCCACCTGTCCTGGCCAAAACGTCGGATTCCCCTTTGTGCTGACTCATGATTTGCCCGATTCGCACAAGTATCCGGTCTCCCGTTGCCATACCGTGTTCCGCATTGATGTTTTTCAAGCCATCCACATCACCGACGATAATGGACAGGGGCAGATTCTCTTCGTTGTCCAAAAGCTGCTTGGCCACTTCATAATAGATTCTGTTGTGAAGTCCTGTCAGATTGTCGTGCCAATTTAGGTATTCAATTTCCTGTTGCTGGAGCTTCTGGTCCGTGATATCGATGATTAGGCCCTCCAGCGCTTCCACATTTCCTTTCCCATCGTAAATAGCCTGACCTTGCTCCAACACCCATTTGGCTACTCCTGTAGCGGTAATAATGGGATATTCGTGCTTGAATTTCTCTCGTGTCCGTATCACTCTGTCCCAGTGGGCTCGAAGTTCCTGTCTGTAGTCGGGATCGATTACCTCATTGAAAGAAAGGTCTCGGTTGCCTATTAAACTTTCCGGCATGTACCCCGTCAGATCATAACATCCGTCAGAAACAAATTCCATGGTCCAGTTTTCATCGTTTTTGCAGCGATAGGCCATACCCGGCAGATTGGCCAAAAGGACTGCCTTGCTTCGCTCACTTCGCTCTAATTCCTGTAAAGCTTTGAATCGATCCGTGACAACAGCGTCGATTTGTTGAATGAATTTAGAAATATCGTAGACCAGCATACTGAAGTACCCGTTCTCCATTGAGAAGGCTTCAATATGTACATATTTATCAAAAGGTAAGGAATACTGTTCCAGCTCAACTTCTGTGCCCTTCAGTGCCACTTCGCCATAAACTTGCGCACGGTTAAAGCTGTTGCCATAGAAATCCTCTATGAGCTCACTGGCACGTTTGCCTATAATTTGGTCTGCGGGAATCCCCATATATCTCTCAAAGGCAGGGTTTACCTTCAGAAACTCATAATCTACAGGCCTTCCATCCTCATCACAAATTATTCTATGATGAGCATATCCAATCGCCGATTTATTTAGCAGTGGCGATCCATTATCTGTCTTCATCCGTGGTACTCCTAATTGACCCTTGTTCGTGTCAGCAAACAGTTATGCAACGTATTATAATAATACCATATTTCCCTCGTTAAATCACGATAACAAGTGTCAATAAAATTATAATTACCCATATTTCAGCATAATAACCCATTATTCTATTTTTTTATGTTACGGTTCACACCCAACCCGGCCCCATCTGAAC
>CAYLVS010000164.1:0-4520 GCA_964387185.1 uncultured Oscillospiraceae bacterium
ATCCCATTGCAGTCGAGCTTGAATGCCTGCGGCGGAGGATTATAGCCTTGGAAAATCAATTGGAAAGCCTAGAAGAAAAAAAGGAGAAAGCCAATGAAAGTATATAATACACTGAGCAAGAAGAAAGAGGAACTGATCCCCATTGATGAAAACGAAGTGAAAATATATGTGTGCGGACCTACGGTATACAACTACTTTCACATTGGAAACGCAAGACCTTTCGTAGTTTTTGACACCCTGAGAAGGTATTTGGAGTATCGTGGACAGAAAGTACGGTTTGTTCAGAATTTTACCGATGTGGATGATAAGATCATTAATAAGGCAAAAGAAGACGGTGTATCTCCCAGTGAAGTCAGTGAGAAATACATTGCCGAATACTTTAAAGACGCAGAGGCCTTGAATGTGGAAAAAGCTACGGTGCACCCAAAGGTCACTGACAATATGGAGGACATCATCCGCTTTGTAAACAACCTGGTGGAAAAAGGCCATGCTTATGAATCCGAGGGGGACGTTTATTTCAGCACCCGAAGCTTCGCGGATTACGGAAAGTTGTCAAAGCAGAATATTGAAGACTTGGAAAGCGGTGCCCGGATCGAAGTGGGTGAAAAGAAAAAGGATCCTTTGGATTTTGCCCTATGGAAGGCCAGAAAGAACGAAGACGAAATCGCATGGTCTTCTCCTTGGGGCATGGGCAGACCCGGCTGGCACATTGAGTGCTCTGTCATGTCCACGAAATACCTGGGAGATACCATTGATATACACGCGGGGGGTCAAGATCTTACTTTCCCCCACCATGAGAATGAAATCGCCCAGACAGAAGCCGAAACCGGCAAGCCTTTTGCAAACTACTGGATGCACAACGGTTATATCACCATTGATAACGAAAAGATGTCCAAATCCAAGGGTAACTTTTTTACCGTTCGGGATATCCTAAAACATTACGACGGAGAAGTCATCCGGTTTTTCCTCCTGTCGGGACACTACCGCAATCCCATCAACTTCAGCGAGGATCTGATGGAACAGGCAAAGAACTCCCTTATGAGGATGCAGAACGCCAAGAGCACTCTCGAGCATCTGATTGAAAACGAAAAGGGAACCTTGACTGAGGAGGAGAAGGATAGACTCAATGCACTCCGAGTGTACAGACATAAGTTCATAATTGCCATGGACGATGACCTGAATACGGCAGATGCAATCAGCGCTATTTTCGAACTGATTAAGCAGACCAATTCCTATATGAAAGATGGCTGCTCAAAGGAATTTGCTGAGAAGAGCTTGTCATTACTGAATGAACTTACCCGGGTACTTGGATTGCTGCAGGAGAAGGAAGCAGACGAAGTGGATGGGGAACTGGATCTGTTGATTCAAGAGCGGCAGGCTGCCAGAGCCAACAAGGATTTTAAGAAGGCGGATGAAATACGGGATCTGCTGAAGGCAAAGGGGATCACCCTAAAGGACACTCCGCAGGGAGTGCAGATCATCAGGGAATAAGCTATGAGATTATTAGTAATCAGCGATACACATGGCGATATCGAAACGGCATTGCAGGTTCTCGAAACCCTTGAGGGTATTGACCGGATATTGCACCTGGGAGATTATGCGAGAGACGGATGGCTGATGGAAAGTCGCACTGCAATCCCTGTAACTTCAGTAAAAGGCAATATGGACGGCAGTTTTTCCAACGAGGACTACCAAATATTGAATACGGAGTATGGTAAAATATACTTGACTCACGGCCATATGGAGGCAGCCAAATACGGGCCGGAAAACCTGCTCTACAAAGCGGCTTCGCTGGGATGCAAGGCAGCCATGTACGGTCATACCCATATCCCCGAATACAGAGATCTTGGAGGAATGTATCTGCTGAACCCGGGAAGCCTCACCCACCCCAGGGGGAACCGGCAGGGTTCTTACGCTGTGGTTACCACTTCTCCGGATAGTTTTCAGGCGACCATCCTTTATTGGGATCCGGAAGGGCGAAGGAGCAGGGAGGATGGAAGCAAGAATAAAAAGAGTGCTTATTCAGGCTTCCTTCGTCGAGTCTTCAACGACAGCGACGGGCAATAAGGAAGTACGAGAAGGAAGCACGGGGACGGTTCTTTGAGGAAGCAAAAGAACCGTCCCCGTGCTTCCTTTTTTATTCACTGCAATGTCGAAAAAAGTCGAAATACAGAATATTTTGATAGATATAATTAAAATATTGCGAATGATTTGAATGTGGTATAGAATGTATCTATCCTGAAAGTTGAAAAACGGACAGGGTTAGTGGAGAATGGGTTGTATGCTTGAGTGTATCCATTCTGTAACAAGAGAGAGACAGAGGAGGAGAAAAAATGAACCAAAGGAAATTGATTGCATTATGCATTATGCTCGCACTGGTTCTGACCAGCTTTGCCGGTTGCGGGGGAGGTGGCGGAGGCGGCGATGGTGAACCGGCGGAATACTCAGCGGACAATCCCATTACATTAAGGCTGGCTTCCGACGCGCCCACCGAGCATATTGCTACGGGCCTCAATAATGACGCCTGTGCAATGGTGGAAGAAAGAACGGAAGGCAGGGTTAAGATTCAGTACTTCGGTGCCGGAGGACTGGGCGACTACAACACTGTCTATGAGGAGGTAGTGAGAGGAACCATTGACCTTGCTCAGATAACCATCCCTGAAGCAATCGACCCGAGGTTGGGGGCACCATACCTGCCTTATTATGCAACGAGTTACGAAGAGGTCAAGGAACTCTATGCCCCTGATTCATTCATGTGCCAGGAGCTGAGTAAAATTACGGATGCGACCAACGTCAGGTTCCTGGGGATCGTCCTGGAAGGGTTCATCGGCCAGGGCTTTGTCAAAGAACCTAATGACGTGTTCAATCCGGCATCGAATAAAGGAGTAAAGAGCAGATCACCATCCATGGTGACTTTCTACCAGGCCCAGGAAGATCTGGGATTCGGACCCGTCTCCATTGCCTATGGTGAAGTTCCCACAGCGATCCAAACCAACGTCGTTGACGGCTGGGTAGGAGGCACCCCCAACATGAACTATGCCTGGGTGGGAGAGATGATTAACTTCATGTATGTAAACTACATCCACCCGGAAGCAACCAGCTATGTTATGAGCGAAGTGACACTCAGCAAACTTACTCCCGAAGATCAGGAAATTATAATCGGAGTCTTTGAGGAACAGAGCTTAAACAGCTTCACTTTGGCCCAAGAGAACGAAAGATTATATATGAAGAAGCTGGAGGAAGATTACGGTGTTGAAGTTATTGAGTTCACCCCGGAGCAGGTTCAAGCATATGCCGACTATGTCCGTGAGAACAGCTGGCCTGCCATTGAAGAGCTTTTGACCAAGGAGCTCATGGACGGATTCAGGAAAGAAATCGGATTACTGTAATTCAATAAGAACGGTAACATAATAACCGAAAATCATGCGGCGCCGGAGAGTGAGTTTATCTGCTCTCCGGCTACGCAAATAATCTATCTAAAGGAGGACGCCGTGAACAAACTGGAAAAAACGAAGTTCTGGCTATGGCTTGAAAAATTTTTACATTTCGGATTAATAGTCTGCGGATTTGCAGTAGTACTGATTGTTTTCATGGCAACTATAACACGGGCAATAAGTGTAGACTTCAGGGGTTATGAAGAATTCTTGGTGGCTTTTGCCATATGGTTGTATATGTTTGGAACAGCTAACGGGAGTTTTGAAAAAAGCCATATAACAGCAGACATCGTGGCAATCATGATGAAGGAAGGATTAGCGAAGGACATCATCAGCCTGGTCCGAAGTATTTTGACCCTTTTACTGGGGTTTGCATTTCTGGTTTGGGCAGTTGAATTGGTGCAATGGACAATAATAATGGGAACGAAAACTCCTACCTGGAGAATCCCGATGACCGTTTCTCAATCAGCCATGCTTTTCGGACTGGCTATTGCCACTTTTTATAACAGCGTATACCTCTATAATGATATCAAAGAGTTAGTTATAAAACTTGGAAATAAGAAAAACACAAGAATCCCGGGATCGAATACAGAAGGGGAGGTATAGCATATGTCTGTCATAATCGCGGTTGCAATACTTATAGTCGTACTTTTGCTTGGAGTCCCCATACCTTTTGCGTTTTTCGCATCCTCTCTTTCTTTGGTATTTCTGGGAGGATATGATTATACCTTCCTTCTTCCTTATGGATACGCCCAGGTCAGTTCCCTGATACTGATTGCCATACCACTGTTCATCTTGGCAGGCGAACTCATGGAAAAGAGTGGAATCGGTGAAAGCCTGATCAACTTTGTGGACTTATTCGTAGGCAGAATCAAAGGGGGATTAGGGGCGGTCATGGTCATTTCCTGCGGCCTATTCGGAGCTATTTCCGGAAGCGGATTCGCTACTTTATCGGCCATCGGCAGCATCATGTTACCCAGGATGTACGCGGCAGGTTATCCAAGAGGTGTCTCTGCAGCACTGATTTCCAGCGCAGCCCTTCTGGGGCTTTTAATTCCGCCGAGCCTCAACCAGATTCTCTACGCA
>CAYLVS010000165.1:0-4519 GCA_964387185.1 uncultured Oscillospiraceae bacterium
GCGCCTCAACGAGGATGACAAGACTGTTGCTGCTATGGATTTACTGGTTCCCGGAGTGGGTGAAATCGTGGGAGGCAGCCAGAGAGAAGAGCGCTACGACATCCTCAGCAATCGCATAAAAGAAGCAGGGCTTCCGGAAGAGGAATACGGCTGGTACATGGACCTGAGAAAGTATGGCGGAGTCAAGCACGCAGGTTACGGATTGGGTTTTGAAAGAATCATCATGTACATTACGGGAATGTCCAATATACGCGACGTGCTACCCTTCCCCAGGACGCCCAAGTCGGCTGAGTTTTAAGCGCACTCACAGCAACGGAGATGGGAAGTTAAAGTCAATGGATTTAGTGATTCAGACAATAAAAGACGGCGCTATCAAAGCAGTCAAAACCACCCTAACATTGATGAAGGTGGTTTTACCTGTTTATGCCTTGGTGGTGATCATCAAGTACTCCCCAGTCATGGCTTTCCTGGAGAGACTTTTTGAACCTGCCATGAGGGCTTTCCTTTTGCCCGGAGAAGCGGTTGTTCCGCTCATTACAGGGCTGTTTACGGATGAGTATGGTGCCATTGCTGCGACCTCCCAGTTTGGATTTACTTCAGCAGAGGTTACGACGATCGCTATGATCGGACTCGTATGTCATTCCTTGCCGGTGGAGTACGCATTAAGCAGACAGATTGGCCTGCCTGCGGGCAAGTTTGTTCTTTACCGGGCGCTTGCGGCTATTATGGTCGGTCTGGTCATCTCACGACTTGGGGGGGTGTTCCTATGACGGCCCCCTGGTCTCTAATTTTAAGTGAAATCGTCACAGGCAGTTTTTCTACCGTTATCAACGTGTTGAAGGTGCTGATACCCTTGATGATTCTCATAGAATTCTTTCATGTATACCACATTATGGAGAAGCTTGCGAAAAAACTGTCTCCGGTGACAAAAGTACTGGGGCTTTCCCCGCCTGCTATCCTCCCTCTGCTTGTGGCCACCGTTATGGGAGTTACCTACGGGACGGGAACTCTGATAGAAATGAACCGCAGAAACCCTCTGCCGAAGAAAGATTTCATCCTGATTGCTGTTTTTTTCTTTACTTGTCACGGTATCATCGAGACTACTGCAATTTGGGCTACCGCGGGAGCAAATGTACTGGTAATCTCTGTGGGACGGCTCTTTTTTGCCGCCGCATTTACTATGATAGCCGCGCGGCTTCCTATATTCAAAGGCCCGGAATATGTGGCCGAACAGCCGGAAAAATAATTTTTCTTTGCCATTTATGCCATTGGATGATATACTTTTAATGCTATGGTAAAATCCTTCGGGATTCCATTTTAATATTATTAACAGGAGGGTGCTTTAGATGAAAGGCTACACAAGTAATGCAATCAGAAATGTTGCACTTGTTGGGCATGGAGGAAGCGGTAAAACCACGTTCTTGGAGGCCGCACTCCTGGCTACCGGTGTGATTAACAGGCTCGGGAGAGTAGAAGACGGAAACACAGTATCGGACTACGAGAAAATGGAGATAGAAAAAGGCTATTCCATCAACGCATCCATCGTGCCGGTGGAATACAACAAGATGAAGATTAATTTTATCGATACGCCGGGCTATTTTGATTTTGTGGGTGACGTAAACTCTGCAATGAGAGCCTCTGAAGCCGCTGCTATTCTCGTCGATGCCTTTGCCGGTATTCAGGTAGGAACGGAAAAAGCGTGGAACTCCTGTAAGGAATATAATGTGCCTACATTTTTGCTGATCAATAAAATTGACAAGGAAAATGTGGATGTTGAAAAAGTGGTAGAAGACCTGAAGAATAAATTCGGGACATCTATAGTCCTGTTGACTGACCCCATCGAAGGCGATGTAAAGGAAGCTCTTACAGAAGCAGTTGCCGAAAGTGATGAAGCGCTGCTTGAGAAATATTTTGAAGGTGAAGAATTTACCGATGAAGAATTCAATCAAGGCCTGATGAAGGGCATCGCATCCAGATCCATTACACCTGTATTGACCTGCTGCTCGTTGGATGGCAGAGGGATCAAAGAATTCCTCAATGCAATACTGAAATATACTCCGACTCCCGGCGACCACCCCGGTTATCCCGGTGTTGATGCAAAGGGTGATGCCGTGACGAGAAAATGCGACGTCAGTGCACCTGTATCTGCCTTTGTCTTTAAGACCCTTGCTGACCCCTTTGTAGGGAAGATTTCCCTGCTCAAGGTAGTAAGCGGTAAAATTTCTCAGGGTCTTGAGCTCTACAACGCAAGAGCGGAAAAGCCGGAAAAGATGGGCACGATTTTCTACCTCAGAGGAAAGACCCAGGGAGAGGCTTCTGTAGTAGAAGCTGGTGACATTGTAGCTGCAACGAAGCTGCAGTTTACCCAAACAGGGGATACTCTGTGTGATAAAGCCAATTTCATCGAGTTCCCGCCGGTAGCCTTCCCGGAGCCTTCGCTGTTTATGGCTATTGAAACAAAAGTCAAAGGCGACGAGGATAAGATCAACTCCGGAATACTTAAGTTAATTGAAGAAGATCCTTCATTCTCATTGCACAGAAATGCGGAGACACATCAAACGCTTATCGGCGGTCAGGGTGACATTCAGATCGGAATTGTAACGGCCAAGCTGAAGGAGAAGTATGGAGTCGATGTAGATCTTGTGGATCAGAAGATTGCATACAGAGAGACCATCAAAGGAAACTCCGATGTACAGGGTAAGCATAAGAAGCAATCGGGTGGCGCCGGTCAGTACGGAGACGTACACATTCGCTTCTCGCAAAGCCAGGAAGTCTTCGAGTTCTCTGAAGAACTATTCGGCGGATCGGTACCGAAGAACTACGTACCCGCTGTTGAAAAAGGCTTGAGAGAGAGTATGGAAAAAGGTCCTCTGGCAGGATTCCAGGTTGTAAACGTGAAAGCGGTACTCTATGACGGATCCTATCACGATGTGGACTCCAACGAAATGGCGTTCAAGATTGCAGCCGCCCTTGCCTTCAAGAAAGGCATAGCGGAAGCAAAACCCATTCTGTTAGAACCGGTAATGCACGTGGAGGTTAAGGTGCCTGACGATTACATGGGCGACATCATGGGAGACATGAACAAGAGGAGAGGAAAGATTCTGGGTATGGAACCTCAGGATGGCGGCGGTCAGAAAGTTGTTGCTGAGGTGCCTCAGGCGGAGATGTTCAAGTATGCAATTACCCTCCGTGCCATGACTCAGGCAAGAGGAAGCTTCACAATGAGTTTCGAGCGGTATGAAGAAGTTCCTGCTCATTTAGCAGAGAAGATCATCGCCGAGGCAAAGAGCGAAGAACAATAATTCCATTCTTAGTAATAGAAACTCCACTGTGCGAATGTATAGTGGAGTTTTTCAATAACCAACCAAGGGGACAGACCCCGTGGTTGAATTTGCCTCCACGGGGACGCAGCATCAGAGGTAGATATATAGAATAAAATTTGGCTCAATATATGATTGTAGAAGTAGAGAGAGGATGTTATGAGCAAAAAGGCTACTACCGTTTTTGTGTGCCAGGAGTGTGGCAGCGAGAGTGCCAGATGGATGGGGCAATGTATTTGCGGTGCCTGGAATTCCATGATTGAAGAGAAAGTATTGCCCGCTGGGGGAGAGGATAAACGTCGGCGATCCACACATGAGAAGGGATCCAAAGCGGTTAAGCTGTCTGAGGTTAAATCCGGGGCGCAAAGCAGAATGGATACGAGGATAGGCGAGTTGAATCGCGTGTTGGGAGGCGGACTGGTGAAAGGTTCTCTCACGCTCATATCCGGTGAACCGGGCATCGGAAAGTCCACTCTCATCATTCAGGCGGCATCTAAGGTTGCAGAAATGGGACACCCGGTGCTCTACGTAACCGGAGAGGAATCAGAGGAACAGATTAAAATGCGGGCCGACCGGGTGTGCAGTGGGAAGCTGGACAATCTGTATCTGCTGGCGGAAACGAACATGGAAAATATCCTCAGCGTAACGGATGAACTCAAACCCTGCTTTGTGATCATTGATTCGATTCAGACCATGTATTCGGCGGAGCTGGAATCGGCACCGGGTAGTGTGTCCCAGGTGAGAGCCTGCGCAAATGAATTGATGCGCATCGGTAAGGGGAGAAGCATTCCTGTCTTTATCGTCGCTCATGTGACGAAAAGCGGTGATCTGGCAGGACCCAAAATAATAGAGCATTTAGTGGATTGTGTTCTGAACTTCACAGGTGAGAGAAATCAGGAGATTCGCATTCTTCGAGCTTATAAAAACCGCTTCGGTACCACCAGTGAAGTGGGCGCATTTGAAATGGCGGAGGAAGGTTTGATAGAAATTGAAAACCTTTCCGGCAGTTTTTTGGAAGGTATGGAAGACGGTGCTGAGGGCTCCATCGCCACTGCGGTATATGAAGGGACCAGACCTCTTTTGCTGGAAATCCAGGCGCTGACCTCTCCCACAAACATTGGATTTGCCCGCAGAACAGCCTTGGGTGTTGAGAACTCTCGATTGAATATGATATTGGCTGTACTTGACCGTAAGGCGGG
>CAYLVS010000166.1:0-4399 GCA_964387185.1 uncultured Oscillospiraceae bacterium
CCCCCGTAAATCTGACATTTGAAGTGGCCCCAAGTGACGGCTGTCAAGGCTATCCTCCCTATTGTCGCCAAGTACGAAGATTTCTCCTTTTTCCAAGGTGATCGCAGGATAGCTGTCACCCATGCTGCCAACTGCATAGGGTTCCTCAACGATTTCACCGTTGCGGTAAAGGTTGCCGTTACGAATCTCAACTGTATCTCCTTGAATGCCTACTACACGACGTATCTTGGTTGAGTCTTTCTCTCCCGTGTCCGAAAAATCTCTGCGGAAGTTGACGACCGAAAAGACATCGGGAGGCGTGCTCTTGTATTTATCCTTCATTACGATGACAATCTGCCCGTCTTCTAATGTAGGGCTCATGGCATCTCCGGTCATGGCTACCGGATGAACGAACATAAATATGATCCAGGCTGTGATACCGGCTGCAAAGTAGACCTTATACTTCTCACGAATCGGTCTGCTGTCCTTCTTTCGCGCCATAAAATGCTCCTTGTAATTGTGCGTGTGCTACCGTCATTGGAACAATTCCGTTTCGATGGCCTTCAATGGAGGGGGGAGTTGGCTGAGCAACTCTTTGTTGCTCATGTAGTCCAGGGGCGGCAAACAATTTTCAAAGACGAGCCGATATGCATGTAGGAATTGGGCTTTGAGAGAATGGTCCCTCGCCATCCTTGCATTCACCTTTGAATCGCCATATTTTCGGTCCCCCACTACGGGGTAGCCTGCTTTTGCTAATTGTGCCCGAATCTGATGCGTCCTTCCTGTAATCAGCTCTACTTCTACAAGAGTGAATCCGTTGGATGTTTTTAAGGGTTGGGCCCGGGTCTCCATTGACTTTCCTGATGCCGTATCTTTATCTCTGATCTGAATCTTGTTTGTCACACGGTCTTTTTCCATTCTGCCGTGTAGCGTCACAGCTTCTCTCATTTCGCCATGAACTACTGTGAGGTAGTACTTTCTGATGTAGCCTCTCTCTCGGAGCATACTGGAAAGGCTCCGGAGCGCCTCTGCATTTTTTCCGAAAACAACCAGCCCTGTGGTGTTGCGGTCAAGTCGGTTCACCGGTGAAGGGACAAAAGTTTTTTCTCGCTCCGGATTGTATGCACCTGAATCCGTGAGATAGCCCAACACTTGGTTGGCAAGGGTCTCTCTTCCCTCTTCCATAGTGCCGTGGGTAAGCAAGCCAAAGGGCTTCTCCACTACAAGAAGATTTTCATCCTCATAGGCGATTTGAAACTGCCTCTTTTTAGTCTGGAGTTTTTCCCTTACCAGGTAGGCCTTTTCTTCTTCTTCCGATATATCGATCGTCAGCTGATCCCCCGCAACCAGTCTTGTGTTCTGATCTACTCGCTTGCCGTTAACTTTGACCCCTGTCCGCAACAGCTTATAGATATAGCTTAAGGGCGCATTCCGATAGTATTTCTTCAGAAAACGGTCCAGTCGCTGGTTTCCTTCATTTGCTGAAATTTCAAGTTTAATCATTGAGATATTATACACCATTTGAATAGCGTTGGCAAAAACTATCAGCGTAAAGTAACGAAAATGTAATTTGAGAAAATCCACGATTTATGGTATATTCAGTCATAAGATAAGGCATTTTGTGAGGATACAACGATATGAATAAAATCAAAGACTTTATATATGATAAAAACGACCTTTTAATCGCACTGCTCATCGTGGTGGGTGCAGGTTTCCTGATTATGTCACGGATTGATGTTATCATGGCCTACCCTGCAACGCTGGCTGCTGAGGCGCCGGCTCCCGGGGGAGAGGTCGTACCGGAGGTTCCTGACACTTCTGTGATTGACACTGTAGAGACGGATCCTGCAGATGACCCGGGTGATACGGATCCCGGGAATGAAGAACAGGTTGATAATGAACCGGGCACAGGCAGCACCAATACGGATATCGGAGATCAGACAACGGGCGAGCCGCCGGTTACTCAGGTGTCCATCTACATAGAATACGGGGCGAATGGCAGTGATATTGCGCAACTGCTCATTGATTCAGGTTTAATTGCAAATAAGAACATTTTCTATGATGCAGTCACTGCAGCAGGGGTGGATACCAAGCTGCAGGCAGGAAGCTTCAAGATCCCTTCCAATGCCACCCCGGCAGAAATCATTCGAATTATAACTAACTAAAACAACCACGGAGACAGACCCTCTGGGGTCTGTCTCCGCGGTTGCTGTTTTATTCCTCCAACAGCGTAATCATTTTATCCAGTCGCATCTGCTGTTCCGGATTCATCACGGTCCGCAGTGTTTTTATTGCCGCAATTTGCTTTTGATACTGAGCCGGGTTATTATTCATAACCTTTTTCAACTCCCGCATTTCTGCAATAAGAGCATCTTCATTCTTATTCTTGTAGCCGTTGGCCACATCCACCGCCGCTTTCACGGCTGTCTGCGCATTGTCTTCCAATCCCAGCTGAGCTGCCAGGTCAGAAAGCATCTGTTGATTCAAATCCATACACATATCCACCCTTTCTTTCATATTATAACATAAGCGCAAGCCGCTACCCCGGCTTGCTACACAACGTTACAATAAATACATCCAAGACAAAACCAAAAGGTTTTGTTACTTAAGTCGTATTTATTATAGTTTATACTATGGTTTTGGGAGGTTACATATGAATCCTGCGTTAATCCTTATCTTGATCCTGGCATTGGGACCCGCCGGTGGAAAGCACAAGGCCCCCCTACCACACATTCGACCACCCCGTCTTCCAAAAGGGCCGGCCTATATTGATACTTTTAAAATGGAAATGACACTGGACCGCCTCCAAAACATGACCAATGCCATAGAAAAAATCAACCATCTCAATCAAGTCCAAAGAGTACCGGAGCGAAAGGGTAAGCTGCCTACAATTGACAGGGTTCAGGAGTCTCTGGAAGCAGTGCAAGGCTTTCTGGCAGACGGAAAACCCAGTCGCCAGGTAGACACCATCTCAAACACCCTTTCCGGCGTTAAAAACCTGGGAAATCTGGGTAACCTGGATGAGATGATGTCGGCTATGGGGCCGGTTTTAGCCATGATGAAAAATGCCGAAAATAAATAGTCTCTTTGATGTTTTTGTTAATTCTATCCTGTAAAAGCTTTGTATTTTCTGCGGGATACTATATAATTATGATAAATTAATTTGATTTACAACAGAAAAGAAATGCGAGGTGGTACTATGGCTTTCGTTACTTCCAAAGAAATGTTCGCTAAGGCACTAAAGAGCGATTATGCAGTGGGAGCCTTTAACGTCAACAATATGGAAATCATCCAGGGAATCGTGGACGCCGCAAAAACAGAAGAGGCACCACTCATTCTTCAGGTCTCTGCAGGCGCAAGAAAATACGCCAGACCCGCTTATTTGCTCAAGCTGGTAGAAGCGGCGATTCTTGACACGGATTTGGACATCTGCCTTCACCTGGACCACGGTGAGGATTTTGAGATTTGCAAGAAATGCGTAGATGACGGTTTTACCTCTGTTATGATCGATGGCTCAAAACATCCTTTTGAAGAGAACATCGCTCTTACAAAACAGGTTGTTGAATATGCCCACGCAAAGGGCGTTGTTGTCGAAGCGGAATTGGGCAAGCTTGCAGGCATCGAGGATGACATCAAGGTGGATGCCCGTTCTGCAACCTTTACAGATCCCGACGAGGCTGCGGAGTTTGTAGAACGAACGGGAGTGGACTCTCTGGCCATTGCCATCGGTACAAGCCACGGCGCTTACAAATTTAAGGGGGATCCCTATCTGGACTTTGAACGTCTTGAGAGAATCAGCAAACTATTGCCAAATACCCCTCTGGTTCTGCACGGGGCCTCTACTGTGCTACCTGAATTTGTAGCCCTTTGCAACAAATACGGCGGAAATATCCCCGGCGCCAAAGGCGTTCCCGAGGACATGATACGCACCGCCGCCAAATACGGGGTATGTAAGGTCAATATCGATACAGACTTGAGGCTGGCCATGACAGCGGAGATTCGCCGCTATTTAGTTGAGCACCCCGAGGATTTTGATCCCAGAAAATACCTGGGCCCAGCCAGGGATGCCATACAGTCGATGGTACAGCACAAGATTAAGAACGTGCTGGGCGCCAGCGGAAAGCGCTAAGCACTTAAAAAAGCACCCACGGGGACCATTGGGACCCGTGGGTGTGTTTTATTACGCCATAAAGAGTTTTACATCGTCTTCCACTGTTCCGATTCCCGCAATACCGAAGGTCTCAACCAGCACCTTAGCAACGTTGGGAGATAAGAATCCGGGGAGTGTTGGTCCAAGGTGGATGTTCTTCACACCGAGATAAAGCAGCGCCAATAGCACGATTACTGCCTTCTGCTCATACCAAGCGATGTTGTATGCTATGGGCAGCTTATTGATATCGTCCAGTTCAAAGACCTCCTG
>CAYLVS010000167.1:0-1780 GCA_964387185.1 uncultured Oscillospiraceae bacterium
CCGAAAGGGATAAGGACGTCGAGTTGCCCCCGCTGGAGTTAGGTTATCTGGGGAAGCTAGGTGTTATTACAGCACAAGGCAAGAACCTGTTTCAGACATTGATGCTGAATTTGACGTTGCTCAAAGATGGCACGGAGGAATGGTCAGAGGACAATCAGCCGATTTGGGAAAAGGATAAGATACACACGGCAGAGCGTATTAATATTGCAATGCCTCAGAATCAAGCAGAGCTTTTGACGGTTCCTTTCAGGCGAATTAAGTTGGAGCGAAATGATGGGTCAGTTACAGGGTATACATTGCTTGGAGGGGATTTTTTTGATACCAAGAATGGTTTTGCCGAGCAGATGACTGTATGGATGAAACCGAAAGTATCGAAAGGTGAGGTTGAACATTATATTCCTAAACGGCACGATCCCTCGAAACAGATGTGGAGAGAATTTGCAGCTTACTTCAGCTATGAAGCGGGTATTAAGCCGCCAGGGGTTGTAAATTGGACGCATTACTTAATGAAGCAACGAATCATCCCTTATGAGATGATTACATTTCAGATTTGTTCACTGCAGTATAATTTGGGGCAGGCAGCTTCAAAGCCAATTCAAGACTATTTTGCGGACGCCCTGACTTTCCATATTGACCTGCTGACGGAAGTAGGTTCGGGATGGCGCATTCGCATCAAGGATGAGATTAATCGTTGCGACCAATTGGCTAGGTGTGTTGGGGAGCTGAAGGATGATTTGACAAAAGCAGCTGGAAAGGATAGTGAAAGTGGGCATTTGGCAGATGTTCGTGCACATCTGTATGATCGACTTGATCTTCCGTTCCGTAAATGGTTGTGCGACATTGACCCAAAGATAATTGGAACAAAAATGGAAGAAAAAATTGACTATTGGCATAAAATTGCTCAAAGCACTGCCCTGCAATTGGGCAGAGAACTGGTGGATGCTGCTGGTGAGAAAGCATTTGTTGGCCGTTATATCGAGGAGGGGTCTCCTAAGCGGAGGGTGAGCACACATTACTCTTCATCCGAAGCTTACAATCGATTTAGAGTAGCGGTGAAAAAGATTACTAGCAGGGAGGGATTAAAATGGCAGAAGAAATAATGAATATACAGATTATCATGAACCGAAAGCTGCATATTCTTCTTAATTCGGAGCAGGAGCCCATGGTGCGGGCAGAACTGGCAAACATGCGTCGTGGTATTGGCAAAAAGCCAGGAGAGTTGCCTGAACTTTGGGGGATGCTTTTTGGTGATCTGCCGGAGAATCTGCTTGGAACGACCAGAGAGCCGTCTCGCGCGGAATGGGCAATTTATTCGGCGCTGACATTGTTTGCACTGCACCAGCAAGGGAATAGTCCGAAAACACATCCAATGCACAAGGAGAAGGAATCGCTCGGGAAAGCTGTTCGCAGATTGGCCCCGATAAGGGAAACGGACGAATTCAAACGAATCCAGCGAAAACTTCATATTGCAGCTGTTTCAGATGATATGGATGAGCTTGCCTATCGTCTGCGTGGATTAGTTCAGCTAATGCGTAGCGAATGTATTCCTCTCGACTATGTACAGCTTGCTACCGACTTCTACTGGTATCAGATGCCAGAGCAGATTCCGGCTGTACGCCTACAATGGGGCAGAGATTTTTATTATTTAATCAATGAAAATGATGACTTAGGAAAGGAAGAAAAAAATGACTAAAAAGCCTAATTTGTATGTTGATGTTCATATTTTGCAGACTGTACCGCCGAGTTGTGTGAATCGCGATGATACCGGAAGTCCTAAGAC
>CAYLVS010000167.1:1790-4370 GCA_964387185.1 uncultured Oscillospiraceae bacterium
GCTGTTTATGGCGGTGCAGTTCGGGCGCGTGTTTCCTCCCAGGCATGGAAACGGGCAGTAAGAGCAATGTTTATTGAGGAGCAGGAAATGCAATGGGCGGGTCGCCGCACGAAGAAACTTGTTACAATAGTCGCAGACGAGATTCGGAAACTAGATACAGCTATAGACGCGGAAAAACAGGCAATTAAAGTACTGGAATTATCCGGCTTAAAGATCAAGAATAATGAATCTGGAGCATTGTTCTTTATGAGCAAGGCACAGGCGGCTGCGCTTGCAAAGTTAGCAGTAGAGGGCTGCACGGAAAAAAAACTATGTAAGCAAGCCCTTTATGAGAATCCAGCCGTGGACATGGCAATGTTTGGGCGTATGGTTGCTGATGATTCATCTTTGAATTATGATGCAGCGGTTCAGGTAGCACATGCAATCTCTACCCATGCTGTGCATAACGAGTATGACTACTTTACTGCTGTTGATGACTGTTCTCCCGAGAATAATGCCGGCGCGGGACACCTTGGAACAGTAGAATTTAATTCTGCGACACTATACCGTTATGCTACTATTGATGTTTATCAGTTGGTTAAATATCTTGGAAAAGAGATGGCTGCAGAGCAGGTTTGCGGCTTTGTAGATTCTTTCGTTCGCTCTATGCCCACCGGAAAGCAAAATACATTTGCAAACCGCACCCTACCGGATGATGTTTATGTGGCAATCCGCTACGACCAGCCGGTTAATTTGGTTGGTTCATTTGAAAAACCGGTTCATGGAAAAAACGGCTATGTTGCCGAATCTGAACGGCATTTGGTAGCATTTGCGAAGCAAACCTACGGTAAATTTGCGGCTGAGCCGGCTGTGGCGGTGGCTGTTGGCGAAGCAATGGGTGAGTTGGCGCCGGTTATGAGCCTGTCGGATCTGCTGATTGAAATTGAGAAGCAAATTATGGAGCGCCTTTCTTGTAGTGAGGTGGAATAATGAATACATTATTACTGCGTCTTGCGGCACCTCTGCAGGCGTGGGGAACTGACTCAAAGTTTGAGACCCGCCGGACGGGAAAAGAACCATCTAAAAGCGGCGTGATTGGTTTGCTTGCGGCCGCACTTGGTCGTCAACGGGGCGAGTCACTTGAGGATTTGGTGGCCCTGCAGTATGGAGTCCGTGTCGAACGAGAAGGGCAGCTTTTACGTGATTTTCATACCGCTCATAGTGCAGGTGCGTCCTATATCACCAACCGGCACTATCTAGCTGATGCTGTTTTTCTGGTGGGTGTGGCGAGTGATGACGAGCCGTTTCTGCGGGAAATTGATGTGGCATTGCATCATCCGGGTTTTCCTCTGTTTTTGGGACGGCGTTCTTGCCCGCCGACTCTGCCGATATCGCTCGGTGTGCGCAGTGGAAGCCTGCTCGAAACATTGCAATCAGAACCGTGGCTACTGCCGGAATGGCAGCGGCGGAAAGAAGATGGAAGATTGCGCCTAATTACAGACTGTCTAGAAGGAGAAAGCAGCCCCTCCAGCGTGCGGGATGTTCCTATATCGTTTGATCAAAACTATCGTAGATTCCGGATGCGAATGTTGAAGGAATGGAAATATGTGCCGGTTATGCAGCAGCATGACCCAATGGCAGAGCTGTGAGGTGAGGAGATGTACTTGTCTAGACTGTGGCTGGATACCGGTCGCCGCAGTACAATGAAAGCGTTAGCCGCACCAAATCTGATTCATGGGGTGGTTGAACAAGCATTTGCCGGCGAAAGAACGAGAAAGCTCTGGCGTGTGGATACGTTCCGCGGAGAACACTATTTATTACTGCTCAGTGTACGGAAGCCCGACTTGATGGCAGCAGTGGAGCAGTTGGGTCAGCCAGGTACCCATACATGGGACACAAAGAATTATGAGCCCCTTCTAGCTCGTGCGACGGAAGGGACAGTCTGGCAGTTCCGCTTGACGGCAAATCCAACAAAGAGTTGCTCACAGAAAGGAAATCCAGCAAATTCGCGTGGACGGGTTCATGCACATATTACTACAGAATATCAAGAAGAATGGCTGCTAAAACGAGCGAAAAAACATGGTTTTTTACTCCAACAGGAAGATTTTCGTGTTGTTGGAGCAGAGTGGAAGGTTTTTCGTAAGGGTTCTGAGGGAAACCGCGTAACGCTACTGGCTGTTACATACGAGGGGGTGCTGACAGTTAGTGATGAGGCTCTGTTCCGCAGTGCACTTACTGAGGGAATTGGACGAGGAAAGGCCTATGGTATGGGAATGTTGACAATAGTTCGTCCAGTAGGTAGTCGCAATGGCTGAGATGCCGGGAATGCGCCGTCCGGATTTGCAGGCGTTACCTACTGTCAAAGACCGGATGACATTTTTGTATCTTGAGCATTGTAAAATTAGTAGGCAGGATAGTGCAATTACGGCAGAGGACGATCAAGGTATCATTTACATTCCTGCAGGAGCAATTTCCGTTTTACTGTTAGGACCTGGGACCTCTATTTCGCATCGAGCGATGGAATTGATCGGTGATGCAGGTGTCACTATCGTCTGGGTGGGAGAGCATGGTGTGCGGTATTATGCATCTGGCCGTCCACTT
>CAYLVS010000168.1:0-4336 GCA_964387185.1 uncultured Oscillospiraceae bacterium
TATAGAATCCGGCAACCTTACTTTTATCAAGATTCGGGTACTGGGTATATTTGCTATGTTTTCCCGCATATTTGCCAAACAACAGGCCACATTCGAAATATCTTCCGGCGAACTGGAGAACATGGATATGATCAATAAAGTGGAGAGCTTTCATGAGCTTTCTCTGATCACATCAAAAATAGTAAGCAACTTCGCAGAAAGCATGTCTTCAAATCTATATTGGGGAAAGTCCGAAATCGTTTATAAGGCTACAAAACATATTCACGATAATTATATGAATAAGATAACGCTTAAGACAGTTGCTGAAGAATTGCATACAAATCACTCCTATCTATCTACGCTATTCAAGAAAGAGATGGGGATCGGTTTTTCGGATTACCTAAATGAGGTGAGGCTGAAGCGGAGTCGGGATTTATTGACCGGTACCGGTCTGGGCTTAGTTGAAATTGCACTGCGTTCCGGATTCGAAAGCCAAAGCTATTTCACAAAAAAATTCAAAAAGAAGTATAGTATGACTCCCAGCCAATATCGCAGAGAAAATGGTTAACTATATAGGTGACAGGGGGACGGAAGCAAAAGAACCGTCCCCCTGCTTCCGGAAGCAAAAGAACCGTCCCCCTGCTTCCGTCCCCCTGCTTCCGTTTAAAAATATGTTTGCATAATGTTTCTGTTCATGATACAATCAATCGATAGTAAAGAAGAATTTTCGGAGAGAGCTTTATATGCTGTCTCCTTATTTTATGAGAAGAAAAGAAAGAATGAGTAGAAAAGGAAGAATATGAACAGAACGAAATTTGAACAACTGAACTTATCCAAAGAAATGATGAAGGCCATTAAAGACAAAAGCCTGGAATATACAACACCGGTTCAAGCAGAAGCCATTCCTGCTATGCTGGCATGGAAAGACGTGACTGCAAAAGCGCCAACGGGGACAGGCAAAACCTTTGCCTTTGGAATTCCCGTTATTGAACAGGTTGATCCAAACGATCAGCAGATTCAGTCCTTGATCCTGGCCCCCACCCGTGAGTTGGCCATACAGATTTCCGCAGAGCTCCGGGAGCTTTCAAAGTTTAAGGCAGGCGTAAAAATTGTCTGTATTTACGGCGGCCAACCAATCGGCACTCAGATTCAGATGTTGAAGAAACGACCCAAAATTGTCGTGGCAACACCGGGCAGACTGCTGGACCACCTGGATCGCAGGACCATTAAGCTTGGCGGGGTGAAGACCGTGGTCCTGGACGAAGCAGATCGCATGGTAGATATGGGCTTTTATAAAGATGTCACCAAGATACTGGATTTAACCACAAATCGCAAAAATCTGGCACTGTTGTCCGCGACCATGTCCAGGGAAGTCATGGATATAGGATGGATCTACCAGAGAGATGCTGTGGAAATTACCATTGCGGAGACTAAAACAAACATGCCGGACATTTTCCAATATAGTCTGAGAACCGATGAGAAGAATAAGACGGCGGCGATTTTGAAAATTATCGACCACGAAAAATATGAACGCGCCTTGGTTTTTTGCAATACCAAGCATAAGGTAGAGAGACTGACAAAATGGCTGGGCGCAAAGGGATATGCCGTGGATTGCATACATGGCGATATTCGCCAGAACATTCGGGAAAAAGTCCTGGGTACATTCCGTCGAGGAGGGCTCAACATCCTGGTAGCTACCGACGTAGCAGCCAGAGGAATTGATGTAGACGATGTCGATACCGTGTTCAATTATGACATTCCCCATGAAAATGAATACTACACCCATCGCATTGGCCGTACAGGAAGAGCGAAGAAGCACGGAGTGGCATACACCTTTGTATCCAATGTCGCGGATGCAGTTCGCATCAGCGAGATCGAGAAGTATACGAAATCAGATATTCAACCCCTTGATATCGATGGCAAAATCAAGGCAATGTAATAGTTATCGTGGTATTCATATCAAGAATACCACTTTTTTTATATAATTAAAATTAAGTAAATTTTGTTGATTTCACACATTCCTTGTATTATATTAAAACAAGGACTACTTTACTATTTAATAGAAGGAATAACATTTGTTCCGGGAGCCAAGTACAACCCCTGAGTCCACCATTCATTGTGCTGTATTTTGCTGTGACTAAGCTCTCTGGGTAAATATAATACAGGTAAAACCAGCCGGAGGAACAGTAAGCTTTGGACGATATGAATCGCAGCAAAGAAGAGCTAATCGAAGAATTGCAGCAACTTAGACAGCATAAGAATACTTTTATCAACATGTTATCTCACGAGCTCAGAAACCCTTTGACCTCCGCAATGATGGGGGTTGAAATGATCGAAAGAGTGCATCATGAAGGTGGTCAGATTACAAAGACCAACAAAATTGTCAGACGCCAATTGAAGCAGCTAAACAGAATGGTGGATGATCTGCTGGATGTTGCGTGTATTATTGAAAACCGGATTACGCTTAGAAAGGAAGAAGTTGACCCCAACCAAATTGTAAAGCAAGCAATAGAGGATTATCAGTGGCAATTTGCGGAGAAGGGAGTGATATTAAATACCGAATTCACTGCACCGTTGCAACTTTCTGCAGATCCGGTTCGTATGACACAAGCTGTTGGAAATCTATTACATAATGCAGTTAAATTTACCGATAGAGGTAATGTAGTACATGTTGCTGTGTCTCGTAGCGAAGATCTAAAACAAGCCGAGATTATCGTTCGGGATACCGGCATGGGCATAGATCAAGAGACGTTGTTAAATGCATTTCAACCTTTTTTGCAGGCAGATAAGTCAATAGACCGTAAAAATGGAGGACTTGGATTGGGACTTTCTATAACGAAAGGAATCGTAGAGCTGCACGACGGTACCATCGCCGTTAAAAGCGACGGTTTAGGAAAAGGCACCCAATCCATCATACGGCTTCCCATTCCCTATGCGGAAGAGGCGGATTGCGCGGTGTCGGGACATGAGGATCGCCTGCGAATCCTGGTAATCGATGATATGCCGGATATCAGGGAAATTATGACGGCGTTGCTGGAACATCTGGGCCATGAAGTAGTCACTGCGGAAAGCGGAGTTGAGGGAATTACAAAAGCAAAGGCGTTTCACCCTCAAGTATTGTTTTGTGATATCGGGCTACCCGGTATTAGTGGCTATGAAGTAGCCAAATTCTTTTGCACAGACCACGAGCTCAAGGATACTTATTTGATTGCTTTTTCCGGATATTCCCAACCGGAAGATCGTGAGCGTTCAAAGGAAGCGGGTTTTCAAGTGCATTTAGCAAAGCCGGTGGAGATGGAGGTATTGAAAAATATATTGCAGGATTTTTCCAAAACCAAATCGGGTATTGACTTATGCTGCAAAGATGAGTATTATTAATAAATTGAAAGGCGAAGATCGAAAACAAGTAGATGCATGCCGACTCGACAGAGAGTTGCCGGCTGGTGAGAGGCGCGGGAGGCGAATTGCATTGAATACATTTCGGGAGTTGCGAGCTGAAGGTTTTTCTGCGTAGGCTTTGCCGGGTGCACCCGTTATAGTGCCAAGGTGTGATTGCACCTGTCGAGATAAGCGTCGCGAGGCGTTTGTAAACTGAGGTGGTACCACGGATTTTCCGTCCTCTGAATGAATCATTCAGGGACGTTTTTTTATTATGTAGGGGAAATATCAATTGACAGGGAAGTCGATTTGATTCAGGAGGAAACATGGTTATTACAGAAATACTTGAGAGGAATGCAGCACTATTCGGTGAAGAAGTCAGCCTGGTGGAGATCAATCCCGATATCAGCGATTGTAAAACGAGCTGGAGAGACTACGATTTGGTAGAAACAAATCCGGCAAACAAATACCGCCGTGAGATGACATGGCGTGAATTCGATGATAAAGCCAACCGCTTAGCGAACTTCTTGCTGGACCGCGGACTGCAAAAGGGCCAGAAAGTAGCAATCTTGCTTATGAACGGTCTGGAGTGGCTTCCGATCTATTTCGGCATTCTAAAAATGGGAGCGATCGCGGTTCCGCTGAATTATCGCTACACGGCAGAAGAGATCAAGTACTGCCTCGAACTGGCGGACTGTGATGTTCTGATCTTCGGGCCCGAATTTAACGATCGAGTGGCTGCGATTAAGGACGAAATACCGGATATTAAAATGCGCTTATTTGTAGGGCAGGGTCGTCCTGCTTTTTCAGAGAGCTATTACGCGTTGACTGCTTGCTGTTCATCCGTCAACCCGAAAATCCAACTGAACAAAGAGGACGATGCGGCAATCTATTTTTCATCGGGAACCACAGGCTTTCCGAAAGCAATCCTTCACGCGCACCAAAGTCTTATGACTGCGTGTGAAGCGGAAATGAACCA
>CAYLVS010000169.1:0-4296 GCA_964387185.1 uncultured Oscillospiraceae bacterium
CCGATCTGGGTCCGTAAGAAACCGTTCATATACTGAAGGCTTTCGTAGCTAAGTACTTCTTCGTATTCCGCTGGCAACAAAGGATTGCTGGGCACGAGAAAATGAGGAGGTTCAGGGATTACAGTGGGAATCCCGGTGCTGACAAAAGGAGTTTCAGTGCCTTCAAACCGAACAGGACGAACCAGAGGCAATTGGGTGCCTGGAGGGGGAGTTTCCTGACTTGTAATGGGTACCGGTCTGGATGGCTGTGCCGGTGTTGGGAAAGTTGGCATAGGAGCGGGAGGAGCGGAAGGTCCTGGCACCGGTACATCATTCTGAACAGGCCTTGCAGCATCTATGTTCCTATCGGCACTTGTGGATGTGTATCCAAAGGGGGGTTGGGAGACACCCGGATTATAGGGATAATGCATTGTTATACCTACTTTCATTAAGTATTTGGATAATAAACTGTGGGGATGTAAAAACAATGGTCGCCAATCCGGTTGTGGATTACACCATAATTCGGCATGGGAAAAAACGGAGCACAGGTTACTGCAAAAGGATTGTAAAAATAAAGGGAGTGATCTACTCCGATCAGCCTATTACCTGTCATGGCCCAATCCGCAATTTGGTAGTGGATATCCGTCGGCCGCATGTTATATATGTTCTGGGGATTGGGAATGCCTCTGAGCGTAGTCACTGCACAGTTGAATTGCCCCGGTTGCATGATGATGTTCTGTATCTGGGTGCCGGGGCCGGTCTGATTCACTCGTCCGAACTCACCGTAGTCAATCGTCGCCCGGTTCATTACTACTGTAGCGACGGCTTGCATTCCAATTTCCCCTTCTCCTCCAGCCTCGCACTGAATCAGCCTGGCTAATAACTCTCTGTCGTCAAAGGGCATAAGTAAAGGCCTCCATTTCCAGCAATTGCCGAAGGGAACCTAAGGTTCCCCAGCGAAAGCGGCGTAGCCACTTTTCTTGTATAATATGCTGGAAGTCATGAAAATGCTCTAATATTTTGAGTCCTGATTCCTACTCTAGCTTAGTCTACTGGAATAAAATACAATACGTCTCAAAATGCGCTTGTATTCCAATTATTAAGCCGTATATAATAGTAACAGTGCTGAGCTGACAGCTTGCCTTTTGAAAGGCTCATTTTATGGGTATCAGCAAAGTTAATGAAGTTATAAATCAAAATTGAAATAGGAGGAAAACACTTGGCTAGAGTAAAAGTAACAGAAACAGTACTGCGAGACGGGCATCAGTCGCTGATTGCGACCAGGATGACAACGGATGAAATGCTCCCCATTTTAGAAACTATGGACAGAGCAGGCTACCATGCCCTGGAAGTTTGGGGAGGAGCAACTTTTGACGCGTGCTTGCGTTTTCTTAATGAAGATCCTTGGGAAAGACTGAGGGTCATCCGTAAGAACGTTAAGAACACAAAGCTCCAGATGCTCCTCAGAGGACAGAACCTCCTTGGCTACAAGCACTATGCAGATGATGTAGTAGAGGAGTTTGTAAAGAAGAGCCTGGCAAACGGTATCGATATTATCAGAGTGTTCGATGCTCTTAATGATCCCAGAAATCTGATGAAGGCCGTTGAAACCATTAAAAAAGAAGGCGGACATGCACAGGCCGCCATGTCTTATACCATCAGTCCTATCCATACCAATGAAGTCTTTGCAGACCTGGCCAAGGAGTTTGCGGAAATGGGTGCGGATTCTATCTGTATTAAGGACATGGCAGGGTTATTAGATCCCTACAATACCTATCAATTGATAAAGGACATCAAAGCTAAGGTTGACCTTCCGGTGGAGCTCCATACACACGCTACAAGCGGACTAGGGAGCATGACGCTGCTCAAGGCTGTAGAAGCCGGAGCGGAGATTATCGATACTGCTATTTCTCCCTTTGGAGAAGGCACATCCCAACCTTCCACAGAGTCAATGGTGAAGACCTTTGCCGGCACCGAGTGGGATACGGGCATGGACATGGATGCATTGAATGAGATTGCGCTTTACTTTAAACCCATCCGTGAGAAGTATATTGCAGAAGGTCTCTTAGATCCGAAACTCATGGGTGTGGACATCAATACCTTGAAGTACCAGGTTCCCGGAGGGATGTTGTCGAACTTAGTATCCCAGTTGAAGCAGTCAAACGCTATGGATAAATTTGAAGATGTGCTGCAAGAGGTCCCCAGAGTGAGAGAGGATTTGGGTTACCCCCCTCTGGTTACTCCTACCAGCCAAATTGTCGGGACACAGGCCGTGCTCAACGTGGTCATGGGAGAGCGCTACAAGATGGTCCCCAATGAAGTAAAACAGTTGGTAAAAGGCATGTATGGCAAAACCACCGTGCCCATTAAGGAAGACATCGTCAAGAAAATCATCGGCGACGAAGAGCAGATTACCGTTAGACCGGCTGATCTCATCGAGCCTGAGCTTGAGATCATTAAAAAGGAAGTGGCCCAATACGTAGAGCAGGATGAGGATGTGCTGACAAGAGCCATGTTCCCCAAACCGTCCATTGATTTCTTCAAGTATAGAAATGCAAAGAGATATCAGATTGACGAAAGCTTACTGAACGAGGAAGACATGGTCTATCCGGTATAAGTGTTACAGAGTTGAAAGCTGTCCGATTTTTATTCCAGCTCTTCCACTAGGTAGACGCCGGGAAGGGACGCGAGAAACTGAATAATCTCAATATGATTGACTTTCTTAGGGATCCGTATCGATATGTTAAGGCTGTAGCCTTCGCTGGCAATGGTGTCAGATTTATTGATATGGGTCTCTATTATTGTCATTTTCCCGGCACGAATAGAGGATAGGAAATTGCGCAAATTTGCCATGGACTCGATTTCAACAAAGAGTTCCATAACCCGGGAGCGGTTGTAGAAATAAACCTCTAACTTGGGGAGTAGCCCTAGGACAACAATTACAAGGATGCCGGCTATTAGCGCGCCGGAATAGAAACCGATTCCCAGGGCTAGGCCGATACATGCAGATGCCCACAGCCCTGCTGCAGTGGTAAGCCCTTTTACCTTGCTTCTGCTGGTCACAAGGATGAGGCCGGCTCCCAGAAAACCAATGCCGCTGATGACCTGAGCACCTAATCTGGCAGGATCGGAAGTTTGAGATATGGATTCAAAGATATATGCATTTGTCAGCATGGCCAAAGTTGCACCTAAACAGACCAGGATGTGGGTACGAAGACCTGCCTGGTGTTTGTTTGTTCCACGCTCTAATCCCACGGCACCGCCAAAGATCACGGCCAGTACCAAGCGAAGTGCAACTGAGGCGATATTGATGTCGTAAATCCATTCCATGTGACATGCCTCCTAAACTAATTATTTTATTACCCATTGTTATAATGTATAACGCATGAGCATTAGAAAACGGCTTTGGGTCATCACATCTGCAATTCCTTAGTATGCAGATATTATATGCAAAATAGTGAATTGAGTAAACATAATATGTTATTTCATGGTAAAATAAATCAAAAGAGAGGGGGATTGTACCGTGTATCGGGAGATAAAGAAGAAAAAGCTTATTTTGGACAATCGTAAACCCTATCGATCGGAAGCCACACAGTTCTTATCGGAAATCCATCGGCTGGACTGGATCTATTCTTCGTTGCGCCTTGATGGGAGTAGCCTGAGCAGGGCTACAGTGGAGAAGATCTTAAAGGGCAACTTCCTGACCGATGTCAGCGTTAAGGACCATTCTACCATAAGCAACCACCGGCAAGTAATTGACCTGGTCTACGACATGGTGGATATGGGCTTCTATCTCAATGAGAAATACATGTTCAAGCTGTATCAAACCCTGACGAATGAAACGGAACCGGAATACAGGAAGTCAAACCCCGTCCTGCGCATGATCGCCTACAACCCTCCCCATTTCAAAGAAATCAGCGAGCAGATGGAGCTATTGTTCAATTGGCTCCATTCCAATGCATATCAGACCAATCCAATGGAAAAAGCGGCCTACTTACATAACAAAATTATAGAAATCTACCCTTATGAGACCTCGTCGGAGGCCATGGCCAGAATAGCGGCTCAGTACCATCTAATTAGTAGCGGATTGCCACCGATTCACTGGAATATCAGCGAACAGGAATACTATGATGCAATCCGTGTCTATCTAAAAAGAGAAGAAATCCAGCCCATCTACGATGTGCTGGAACGGGGAGTCTTCAACAAATTAGAGATTATGATGCAATTGACAGCTGAATAGTGGCAGGGGTGGCAGGGGGACGTTTCGTTTGCCACCTTCTGGCTTGGTGGTGGCAAACGAAACGTCCCCCTGCCACC
>CAYLVS010000170.1:0-4287 GCA_964387185.1 uncultured Oscillospiraceae bacterium
CCATCCGCCGGCAGAGGGTCCCCAAAGGGTAATTTTTTCACTGTCAAAGCCGTATTGGTCTGCATGTGCACGGGTCCAGCGGATAACAGTCTTGGCATCCAGCACCATAGCGGGAAAAATTGCCTCGTCGGATTTTCGGTACTCAGCGCTGATGACGGCATAGCCGCGCCTTAGACCTTCCAGCATTGGCTCCGCGCTTGATTCCCGTTTATCGCCAAAGGTAAATGCCCCTCCGTGGAAATGAATGATTACAGGGATTTTTGCTTCATGCCGCTCGTTGGGAAGCCACAGGTCAAACACCTGTGCAGGGGATGGACCGTAGGAGATATCAAACTCCCGGTTTCTAAACTCATTCAGAAATCGTTCTGCTACAAAGGAAACTCCAAAGGGAATATTTTCTGCATCAGTGGACTTTTTCGGTAGAGGCATTTCAGTCAAAGGCACATTAGGGGCAATGCCCTTGAGATACCAATCAAGAAAAGCCCATACAATATTAAGATTTTCCACGGATTTGAACATATCGTCGTCATGTCCCGCACCTTTCAAAGGGATCCAGCATATGCGGTCTTCAAGACCGTCTGACTTCACAGCATTCACCAACATCTCAGACTGGGCGAAAGGTACCAGGACATCCTTCGTACCGTGCTGAATCAGCATAGGTTTCATAGCAGGGCTCAAATAAGTAATTGGGTTGGCAGTTGCCAATATGGCGGGATCTGCCTTAGGTAACGGAGTACCGATATATTTTGACTCCGGGCTGAAGGGCATATCATGGTCTGCAATACTAATGCCGTTCTGACGCGCCTGTTCATCCATTTTTGAAAAATCCAGAGGTCCGAACCAGTCAATGGCACATGCCACAGAGGAATTTACATATTCCTCTTCCCCGATAAAATGCTCAATATTCATAGCTAACATTGCACTGAGATTTCCACCGGCACTGCCGCCGAAGACACATATTTTATTAGCATCGATATTTAGTTCTGCAGCATTTTTATGGAGATAATCTACAAATTTCCGGCAATCCAAAACTGCGGCAGGAAAAGGCGCATCGCCGCTGAGACGATAGTTGCATGAGGCAAAGGCATAGCCGTGATTTACAGCATCTAGCAGTTTCTGAATCTGAAAGTCTCGCTTATCGCCCATGGCAAAACCACCGCCGTGTATATGCACTCCTCTGGGTAATAGATATCGAACACCTGCCTTTTGTTATCATTTCCATATTTAAGATCAAGACGGCGGTTCTTAATCATTGAAATATCAGCCCCCGGCATCTCATGCATTGGACCGCCGGGACCTCCCATGGGAGGCATTTCGAGCTTTGAGGCAGAATTGGAACACTGGCCTGATAGCTGTTCTTTATGAACGCGAAAAATAGGACGAGGTTTGTTCTTAATCGCATCGAAGCTGATTGCCGCCAGAAGAATTATACCTTTGACGGCATATTGTAGATATGCTCCCCATCCGGCAAGCTGCATACCGTTGGAAATAATCTGCATGACAAAAATACCAGCGACCAGCCCCACTACATTGCCTTTGCCGCCCATCATACTGATACCTCCGATAATAGCAGCGGTTAGGCAAATAAATTCGGTACCCGGGCCGGTGGTTGCGGAGGTCATGTTCTGGTGAGCCATCATATCCAAGGCAGCAAGTCCAAACACCCCGCCCGTAATGGCAAAGGTCAAGGTCTGCACGAGTCCTGAACGGATACCAGACAGCCTTGCGCATTCCTTATTGCCGCCTACAGCCAGCACATCCCTTCCAAAATGAGTCTTGTTCAGCACGAACCATGTGACGATTACACACAGCACTGCAAGATACACGTCAAGGGGCAGCCCAATGATCTTATATGTATAGAGAACCCTAAAGGAAGCCGGAAGCCCGGAATATGTCTTTGAATTGGTTATAGACAGACATATGCCTTTGAATACTTCGCTGGTTGCTATTGTTACAATAAGCGGAAAGAGCTTTAGTTTGGTGACAATAATTCCGTTTATAAGCCCCATAACGAATCCCAGCAGAATACCCCATACAATAATCAGAAGGACTGCCCAAAATGGAAATTCCCCCCCTAATGCGTCTGTTATTCTTGTTATGAGGATAAAAGATGTGGTGGATACCATAGCCATCTCGTAACCAACGGACAGGTCAATACCACCACCGATCATAACAAAGGAAATGCCCATGCCGGCAATGATATAGAAACTGGATTCCGAAATTAGATTATAAATATTCCTGGCACTGAAGAAACGTGGATTAATGACTGTAAACATAATAATCAAAAACAAGAGGATAAAGTAAACAGTACCCTCACGCCAGGCGTAGCTTGCTGCTTTGCTGAGTTGTTCACCAATTTTTTTTCTGTTATCCATCATAATTTTACCTCCATTCCAGATGCTAGTGTAAGTATGTTTTCCTGGGAGAACTGTTCTCCTGTAAGCTCTCCTTCAACCCGTCCCTCACTGAGGACCAGAATTCTGTCGGACATACCGAGAATCTCATCCATATCCGATGAAATCATGACAATGGCCTTTCCTATCGCTGCCATCTCATTCATGAGCTGATAGATTTCCTGTTTTGTTCCTACATCAATTCCCTTTGTGGGTTCATCGAAGAAGATAATGTCCAAATCAGCAGCCATAGTCTTGGCGACAACAACCTTCTGCTGGTTTCCGCCGGAAAGACATACTGTCATCTGGTATATGGATGGGACCTTTATTCTAAGGTTGTTTCTAAAATTTTCGGCAACGTGACGTCTCTTTTTTTCTGAAATCATTCCGTTGGACATATATTTATCATTGCAAATCAGCGTTGTGTTGAACAGCACTGTATTAAATAGAATGCAGCCTTTTTCTTTTCGATCTTCCGGGATGAGACCAATGCTTGCTTTTATGGCATCGGCGGGCTCCTTGAATGTGACGCGTTTGCCATCAACCAGTATCTCTCCGCTTTGAATCGGTGCCGCACCGCAGATGAGCTCCGCTGTTTCTGTCCTTCCGCAGCCTACCAGACCGGCAAGGCCCAGAATTTCTCCTCGTCTTACGGAGAATGAAATATTCTCGACACTGTTTCCGGTGAGATTTCTGACCTCCAAACATACCGGACCAGGATTCTTTAGCCGTTTCGGATAGGTCTCGGTCAATTCCCTGCCCACCATAAGCCTCACAAGGTCATTCCGGTTCGTGTCAGAGGTACGGATAGTATCGGCATATTGTCCGTCCCGTAAAACAGTGATTCGATCTGTAACCTGAAAGACCTCGTCAAGCCGGTGTGATATATAAATTATTGTGACACCCCGGCTTTTAAGCTTGCAAATTATGGAGAAGAGAAGCTCCACCTCGCAGGCTGCTAAAGCTGAAGTTGGCTCATCCATAACAAGTGTTCTTGCATTATTGGATATAGCCTTGCAAATTTCAACCAGCTGTTGTTTCGCAGGGGAGAGAGACATGACAAGGGCTTCGGGATTTAGGTCAAAACTATATTCATCAAATATTTTTTGCGCCATTACATTTACTTTTTTTTGTGAGTAAAATTTTCCCTGAGGTCTTCCCAAAAAAATGTTTTCTGCAACGGTAAGAGAAGCACATAGGTTCAGCTCCTGGTAAATTACAGCTATGCCATTTTCTCGTGCAAGCTGGGGGTTCATCCGGGTGAACTCTTTTCCGTCCAGGACTATGGTACCTGAATCCGGTTCAATGGCGCCTGCCAGGATCTTTATGAGGGTGGATTTGCCTGCCCCGTTTTCTCCCAGCAATGCATGTACATCCCCTTCCTCAATTGAGATTGAGACCTTGTCCAAGGCTGTCACACCGGGATAGGTTTTAGTAATATTTTTCAATTCAAGCATAGAATTGCTCCTCATATCTTTATACAAATGCGGAGACGCATGAAGCATGCGCCTCCACAAATAATACTATTTTCAGCTGTCAATTATTCAGCCGGTGTAATGGTCCCGTCACCCGTATAAATACCGAACTCAGCAACATCTGCATCATAATCAGAGGACTTTACTGGACACGTATTGCTGTCGTTCAGAATTGCCCAGAGAATGGAGTTGTTTTCCCAAAAGCCGGCAATCTGTGGACCGGTACCCTCACAGTCATAGGTCAGCACGGTTCCGTCACCGTTATCTGTCCAGGAAGCAGTCCATGTTGGGTTACCCATGGATTCATTTTCGGGTTGAGCCACAACTGCGGTTCCATCTTCATTGAGAGTGAGTGTCCAAAGTATCTCGCCAAAGGGAGTAGTTTCCATATAACTGTATTCGCCGGCAGGAATTGTCGC
>CAYLVS010000171.1:0-4278 GCA_964387185.1 uncultured Oscillospiraceae bacterium
GTACATCTGCATGGAATCGTCTTATCTTCTGCTAATGGATGTGTTTTTACGGAGGGAGGGTTGTTATCTGCCCAGAGTAACGAGCACCCTAAAATCTCAGCCTCAACCTGCAAGTCGAACATGACAGGCATGCCATCCGGCATATATAGTTTGTTTACTTCAAGGAGTGACTCCACAAGCTTGTCTGTATCTGTAAGAATTTCCTTTCCCGTGTAACCCTTTAGTTTTCCCGCATGTACGCCGGCAAAGGGCACCCAGGGAACACGATCGGTCTTCTCGTGGTTCAATGCTTTGATAACCAAATCTTTTCCCATATTAATCCTCCGTTTCTAATAGTAAATTCTTTTAAAGAAAAGTATTTCTACTTATACTAATCTCCAATGTAAGCTTAACTTATTATCAATAAAAAAGTATTGTAGGATTTAAGCATAAATAGGTACTTATTTTAGGTAGACATAGTTGTGCTTGCTCATTTCCTATTTGTTTGGTAATATAATATTACATAATATAAGTTTCATATGTAATTAAATGAGGTAACGACAAATGAACCAGAGCCAATCTTCAACTATAATACACGCAGAGCTTCAGCTCTCTGACTACTTGATGGAATCGATTGAATCCTTCAGCAACTTGATGCAAATCCCCGTCACTTACGTGGATGCAACCGGGAATGTTAGGTTGGAATGGGGCAATGATTCCAAAATATGTTCCTTCTCAAACCAGTACGGAGCGCCTTCCTCCGATTGCGGAAGAAACCTGACCTCCTCCATCGATTACGCTTCTAAGCTCGGTGAACCATACATATTTGTGTGCCGGGGCGGCTTGGTCAAGATTGCTGTGGCTCTTTACGTCAAAAGTAAATTATCAGGCGGCTTTCTGGCCGGTCCCATCGTTATGGGCTCTCTCCGGGAAAGCAATATTACAAAGCTAATAAAAGAGGACTCTATCCCTGAAGCCGATTTTCCCGGATTGAGCTTCGCATTGAATAAAATAAGGGTGTTTTCACCTAAGGAAGTGTCCTATTTATCACTGATGCTCAACAACTGCATCCTTTCCTCCGTGGACAATGCCGGCGACTATTTCCTGAAAAATGAACGGTATGAGAGGCAGTCCAGATTGAGTTCCGAAGTGCGAAATTATAAAAAAATACATAAGGATATGCGTTACCCTCAGGATCTGGAGGACCAGGTCAGTCAACTGGTTCGCAGTGGAGACGGAGAAGGCGCATCAGAAGCCGCTTCGGGACTTCTGGATGAACTCTACCTATTGGAAGCCGGAGACCTAAATGCTGTGACGATGAGGGTTTACAGCTTGTTCAATCTGCTTCTTCGCGGACTTCCTGACTGGGATCAATTCCCTCTGGAATATGTTGAAACGGAATCCGGAGATTTGGAATTTCTAACTGATCAAAAGGATTACGAGAGCATGAAGCATTTGGCTTGCTCCATCCTTGGCGACCTGGCAACGCGTTATGGGGAAAACTTCTACCACGGATCTTCAAAAATTGTGGAAGGAACTGTGAAGTACATAAATAAAAACTTTAGAGAAAAACTGACACTTCGGGACAGCGCAGAGCACTTCCATGTCAATCAATCCTATTTATCCGTGCTTTTCAAACAGGAAATGGGAAAGAGTTTCACAGAATACCTGACCATGTTGAGACTTCAAGAAGCAAAAAAGCTCTTGAGAAAGACCGGTTTAAACCTTACTCACATAGCATATCAATGCGGATTTGAAGATCAGAGTTACTTTTCCAAGGTGTTCCGTAAAGTCGAGGGAATCACACCCAGCCAATACAGGAATCAGCGGCGTACATCCTCCTAGCGCCTGGGTTGCCCTTCCCACCGATTGCAGAAAGCGCAGCCGGAGCTCCCTCCGATGCAGTTTTCGCAGGTGGCCGGAGGCAACATGTCTCCATTTTTCACAGACAAAAAAAGTCCGGTTATACTCTTTTGAGGCCTCATCATGCCTCCGGGGTTGAGTGTCACGTTTACTAATGATGCATCGATTATCTGAAAGATATCGGCGGTTTGCTCCAGCCTCATGCCATAATAGCCAGGACCAAAAGAATCGGATAATATGCCATTCTCATATTTCTCCTGATCCATGAAAATAATCTGTTTCCGGATTATTTCCCTTGCTGCATCCACGAGACTGGTTCCCCAGATATCACCGTAAAGTTGATCCAGGACCTGTTCGCTGTCCGTTTGCGCTTCGCCGGCAGTTATCAAGTAAAAATAAGAGCCGTTTACGTTATCGAGACCGATTCTCTCAAAAGCGTTGCAGCTGATCTTCACACCATTGAAATAGAAATCCCGTCCCTCAGCTTTCTCAGGGACTAAATAATGGATCAGTGCTTTAATATCTATTTTTTCCCGAATTTCCTCATAAATCTCCAGCGCATGTGTCCACATCCGTCTGTGCTTTTCGTTCTCCCTGTTAAGTCCTGCCGTTGCAAGAAAATAGCGCTCCGCTGCAGGAAAAACATTTTCAAGAGGAATTGTAATCAGCTTATTGTTCATAGGGTCCTTCCTCATTTTTTATTATTATTCTTATCTTGTTTTTCTTTTTCTTCCGCTTCCAAAATCGTGTAGGCTACCTTCCCTACCAGAGTTTTGGGCAATGATTCACGATATTCAAATTCGTATGGCATGGCATATTTCGCAATATTTTTTTCGCAATGCTCCCGAATGCCGTCCTTCACTGACTCTGTCGGGGACACGTTCGGCTTCAACACTACAAATGCCTTCACCTTCTGAATTTTATACGGATCGTCTACGCCGATCACCGTAGACATGAGGACGGCTTCATGAGCGTCAATGATGTTTTCCAGCTGGGATGGATAAATGGAATAACCGGAAGAAATAATCATCCTTTTTAAACGTTGTTTGAAATAGACGAAACCGTCTTCGTCAATATAACCTAAATCTCCGGTATGCAACCAGGTAAGCCCGTCGGGATGAATCTGAAGCGTATGCGCAGTTTCCTTTGGATTTCCTACATAACCCAGCATTACAGTCGGCCCGTTGATACAGATTTCCCCTTCCGTACCGTAAGGGACTTCCTCTTGCGTATTCGGCTTCACTATTTTGTAGTATGTGTCAGGGAAAGGCAAGCCGGTGCTGCCTTCCCGAGCACAGTTTTTCGGTGTCAGGCAGCTGGCAGTAACGGATTCTGTCATACCGTATCCTTCCCGGATCTGCACGGTGGCACCATGCTCTTCCAAAAACCGGTCCACCTTCTTTTTAAGCTCAATTGAAAGAGAGTCACCTCCGCTGAACACTCCTTTCAAGCAACTTAAATCTATGCCTTTCATGTTATCGCTCTTCAGAAGTGCTTCATACAAGGTTGGTACACCTGCTATAAAGTTCGGTTGGTTCTTTTTCAGCAGGGTTCCGAAAGTCTGCGCACTGAATGTAGGAATCAAAATGCATTTACAGCCGTTTATAAGCATGGTGTGGATCCCTATCCCGAGACCGAAGCCATGAAAAACAGGCATAATGGAAAGCATGGATCCCGAGGGATACAGACAGTCACCCATAGCAGTGGTCTGCATAGCAAGCGCATTGAAGTTGAGGTTCGTGAGCAGAATTCCTTTCGTCGTACCTGTTGTTCCTCCGCTGTACAGTATAACCGCAGGATCGCTGCCCTTTGCTGAGGCCATGTATTCCAAGGTGTATTTATCTCCTGCTTTCAAAAAAGCATTCCAATGAATTACGTCCGCATCCTTAGGAATTGGCTTAATTTTGCGGCCTTTTGTCAGGTTGAAGCCAATTGTTTTTACGGTGTTTAATTTATCTTTAACACTTGTAATTATTAAATACTTTAGATTCGTCTCTTCTCTTATGCTTTCAAACTTACTATAGAATGCGTCCAGTGTAATGGCAGCGACGCTGTTTGAGTCCTGTAGATAAAATTGGATCTCCCCTTCCGAAGATAGAGGATGGATCATGTTGGAGATGGCCCCCATCATATTGATGGCGTAAAACATGATGACAGCTTGAGGAACATTGGGCAGGCAAATTGTAACCCGGTCACCTTCCTTAATCCCCAAAACCTTAAGCGCTTTTGCACATTTGTGAACCTCTTCTGTAAACTGCGAATAGGTTGCTTTTGTGCCCAGAAAGTCGTAGGCGATATAGTCAGGATATTTTTGCATCGTCTCTTCTACTATCCCGATCATGGATCCGTCGGGATAGTCCAGATGATGAGGGACGGAATCATAAAAAGAGAGCCAAGGAGCTTTAATCATCGTATTTCACCTCTTCCTTAAACTGT
>CAYLVS010000172.1:0-2067 GCA_964387185.1 uncultured Oscillospiraceae bacterium
TCAGAGGAGTCGACGATCTCAGGGACGAAAGAGATAGAAGAAGAAAGAGTAAATGCTGCTAAACTAAGATTTATGAGCCTCCATAAATGGTATCAGCCGCCCGGGCGTATCCGGTGCGGCTGTTTTTATAGATGAAAGGTATGAATACGTTTACTGTATACTTTCACCGTTTTGGGTAATGAAATTAAAAAGGCCGGGGGCAAGGAAGCTACTTGCGGTCTCCGCTTGATCCAATAACCGAGTGAAGATATCTATGTTTCTCTCATAGTCTCCAGTGAGAAACGTGATTGACTGCTCGATTGTACTGCTTAGGTTGGTGTATAAAATATCTCTGGCCTGCTCCTCATCCCAGAGAGGATTAATTGAAGATAGAAAGGCAGCCCTTTTGTCAGCGTTTTCATACAAGCTTACAGTTATTCGGTTCAATGCTTCCTCATCGTTTTCTATCATAGAAGTAATCAGGGAAGTGATGAGTTCTATATACTCGGCAAACAACTTCAAATATGCATCCGCATCAATCTGTGGAAAGTATTTCTTTATTGTGGTTACATACTCTACAGGTACCTGCATCAATCTGTCAAAGGCTAACACAGGATCACCGATTCCCGCATATCTGGCCAGCATATAAATTCTGGTCCATATTACAAGCTCAAACCTGAGCATTCTTATTTCGTAAATATCGTTCATCTGTTCATAGGTGATGCATGGTACATTTTCACCGCCGGATTGTTCGGCTCCGGATGTGATATATTCGTACACTCCCTGCGCAAAGACATCCCCCATCCGGTTCGTGAGTTCATTCAAAATATCATATAATTCTATGTCCCGGCTCAGATCCCTTGTCGCTATTGCATTGGCTGTTTCGATAATATAATCAAGATATGAATAAAATAGATCTCTGTATCCCTCCGCGCTCCAATAAGGATTTGTAGACTCTAAGAAAAGTGCTCTTTCATCCACATTTTTGAAGAGGCGCTCCACATTTTCTCTGACAGCATCGTCGTTTCCCTCCAATTGAGCAGAAATGAGCTGGTTGAATAGGATTGCGTACTGACTGACTAGTTGCGCGTATCTCTCTGAGGCCTGGCGCCCAAAGATGAGCTGCATCATTTCACCGATATCCAGAGTTTCTAGATACAGGCGTTCAAATTGCGCTTCCATAGTCCCGATACCAAAATATCGGCTCCTTAAGTAAGCTCTGGTCCAGGTCGTCAGCCTCCTGTAATAAAACCTTGCGTTGAAAATCAAGTTCATTTGGCTGTAGGTGATACATTGCGGATTAAAACTTGGCATAGGAAAACTCCTTTATGTAGATTTTTATCGGCACTAGTATATTTATACTTGCAAGCAACTGTAACATGTCAAAAAGATCACCCATAATACGGAACATGCCGAAAACACTGTGTGAGGTTACTATGTGACTAAATCACAGAGAAAATGGGGTTTAGAAATTATAATAACCAACATAAACCTGTTTAGGGGTAGCGCGTTCCGGGTTATCGATTAGAATTCGCTGTAATTATATGTTGATATGGAGGTAAAGATAATGCTTACAGTTACAGATACGGCCGCCGCGAAGTTTAAGGAGATGGCCGGAAGTACAAACAATCCTGATGGACAGATGCTCAGGGTTTCATTTGCAGGCCATGGCTGAGGAGGACCCCAACTGGGGCTGGCTCTGGATGAGCAAAGGAAAGAGGACGACCTGATGGTTGAGTCCAATGGAGTAAAGGTAGTATACTCAAAAGATTTGGAATCCTATTTAGAAAACCTCTCGTTGGAATATGGGGACAAGTGGTATAATAAAGGATTTCGTTTTACCGGCAATAATTACGGATCCTGTAGATAGGGGAAAGACTGAAATCTGTGGCGGAAGCGGCTGCCACAGATTTTTTTGGCATAACATTATCCATTCCAAATAGAATTGATTAATTGGAGCTTGAAATGTTTATAAATAAACAAGCATGTGTAAACTTTTTATAGAGGACCAGGAGGGACTGCCATGAAAAAGCAAGCGGCATTCTTTGATGTGGACGGTACGATTTCCCGCGAAGGCCTGATCAGTGA
>CAYLVS010000172.1:2077-4275 GCA_964387185.1 uncultured Oscillospiraceae bacterium
ATTCACTACCTAAAAAGAAGGAAGTTAATACTTCCTTCCTTGTAGTATATTTATATTTGTGCACAATTGTTACATGCTAAATGAGTACAATATAATACAAGTATGGCTCTGGTTATTTGAAAAGAATTGATTGATTATCGCCCATAAGGATAATAAATAGAAAAAGGAGGGGTAGCCATGAAAAAGCGAGCAGCGTTCTTTGATGTAGACGGTACCATTTCCCGGGAGGGCCTGATCAGTGAGATGTTCCGAAAAATGATTACTTATGAGCTGATTGACATTAACAAATGGCATCGGGAAGTTGAACCGGCCTTTACAAAATGGAACAAACGAATCGGCGATTATGACCTCTATCTGCAGAAAATGGTAGATATCTATACGGATACCGTTCAGAGTACAGATCCGTTTCACATCCGGTATATAGCGCACAAGGTGATCGAACAAAGCGGCGAACGGGTCTATACTTTCACTCGGGATCAGATCAAATGGCATAAAGACCAAGGTCATTTGGCCATAGCCATTTCCGGATCCCCTGTTGAATTGGTGCGCGAAATGGCTTCCAAGTACGACATGGATGATTACAAGGGAACGGTTTATGAAATTGGAGAAGACGGAACCTATAACGGTATTATCCATCCCATGTGGGATTCGAGAAGCAAACGCACGGCGGTGATGGAAATGGTGCAGAAGCACGATCTCGATCTATCCGAAAGCTATGCCTACGGAGACACTGCGGGCGACTTTTCCATGTTGCAACTGGTGGGCCATCCCTATGCCATTAACCCCACGAGGGAATTGATTGCGAAAATCCGGCAGAATGAAGAGCTCCGGAGTAAAATATCCATTATCGTTGAGCGCAAAGACGTCACTTATAAGCTGGATATAGATTCGATGGTTACAATGTGACATTTTGCGACCCATTTTTAACTCTGCTTCTGGACGAAAGCCGATTTTCCATGTATAGTGTTCCATGGAAGAAAGGCGTGGTAACTATATGGCACTGTTATTTTTATATTGGGGAATGATGATTGCAGGATATTTCATCGGATCCAAATGCAGAAATATTAAAGAAAAGCTTTCCCGTGTGGGAACGCTTCTTTTTGTAGCAATTATTTTTCTGGTGTTCACCATGGGTGTCCGAATGGGATCCAACGAAGAGGTGGTAGCTAACTTAGGCTCTATCGGCGTTGATGCCTTCTTTATGACTGTTGTAATTATGGCCGGAAGTGTGTTAGCTGTGTGGATTACAAGAAAGATATTAAAGATCGATAAATTCGGTGAAACACAACAGATTCAAGAAAGTGCTGAGTGTCTTGACGAATTGATAGGTGATCGCGAAAATACCGGTTCAAAAGATAACAGTGGGAGAACAATGACGATTTCAATTTTGGTATCCGTTGTGCTGGGCCTAATTTGTGGACATCTTTTTGTTAAAAACCTTTTTCCCGACTATAGCTCTTTTGAAACGCTATCGGGAAACACCCTGGTAATCGGGATTTGTTTTCTGCTGTTTTTAGTCGGCGTAGATTTCGGCCTGTCGGGAACTATTGTCAACAGCCTGAAGACAGCGGGATTTCGGGTTCTGATTTTCCCTATTGTCATCGTGGTCGGCACCTTGATTGGAGCATTCCTCTGCAGCCTGGTGCTATCCCTTTCTGCAAAGGAGGCTTTGGCTATTGGGGCAGGTTTTGGCTGGTATACCATGGCGCCTATCGTAATTACGGAGCAAGGTTATACCATGGCGGGTGCCATTTCCTTTATGCATAATATCATGCGTGAGCTTGGAGGCTTTGTATTGATTCCTATTGTTGCGCAGAAAATTGGATACATTGAGGCTACCAGCCTTCCGGGTGTCGCTTCCATGGATATGAGCATTCCTTTGATTGAGAGGGCTTGCGGCGAAAAAATCGTCATCTATTCCTTTATGACCGGTTTGCTTCAGAGCGCATTGGTGCCGGTGCTGGTTCCTTTAATCATAAGCCTTTAGTGGCAGTGGAGACGGTTCTTCTACTTTCCGCCTTCCCTTTTACTCCTTGCATACATCAATCCACTCGATTGCACTTGCATACTCAAATAGTTCATCGCAAGTCAGCTCAATAGCAGAATTGCTGCTTCCGGCAGCCGGGAACACCGTTTCAAACCGCTGCATGGAACTATCACAATAGACCTTAACTTCACGGTTCTCAATACCAAAGGGG
>CAYLVS010000173.1:0-2082 GCA_964387185.1 uncultured Oscillospiraceae bacterium
GCGCAGCACCTTTTCTCCGTCCTTGTATTTGCCTTCTTTCATTTCCTGGAAAAGCTTTAGATTTTCTTCAGCAGAGCGATTGCGGTAGGGGCTTTCCTTGCCCGGTTCTGTCAGAGTTCCGCGATGCTGCCTGATTTCTTCTGCGGTAAGATCGCAGACGTAGGCTTTGCCTTTTTTAATGAGAGTAATGGCGCAGTCCACCATTTGATCAAAATAGTCGGATGCGAAAAAGAGCTCATCCCATTCAAAACCGAGCCACTTCACATCTCCTTTAATGGATTCCACGTATTCCGTATCCTCTTTTTCGGGGTTGGTGTCGTCGAAGCGCAGATTGCACTTGCCCCCGTATTTTTGGGCGGTGGTGAAGTTGAGACAGATGGATTTGGCGTGTCCAATGTGCAGGTAGCCGTTGGGCTCCGGGGGAAACCGGGTGTAAACCGGCCTATCGCCGTAAGTTTTGTTCTCCAGGTCTTTATCGATAATGTTGTGTATAAAATTGGTGATTTCTCTCGCTTCAGCCATACTGACGCCTCCTTTTATTGTTGCGGATATTATACCATTACATTGAATGTTTGAAAAGAGCAGTATCCTTTCTGTGAGCAGGTTCCAAGGTCAATAGACTCTCAGAATCTCAGCGCTCAGATCCTCAGGCCAGCGTGTGTAGAAACTAAGTACTGCTGTACTGCTTAAATTTCGTATTAGCTATAGGTCTTTTCATAGATTTTCGGGTTTTTTGTGCAAAATTTGCGGTTGTATATGGCGGACTGATGCAAATTAAGCTTTTTTGTGCAAAATTTGCGGTTGTTAGCAATGGATTGTTAATTAATTACAAATTGTCGCCTATAACTTGCATACAATCGAAGATTTTGCTCAATATCTGTGGTGCATCTTCGTTTATTCGCGTACAATCGAAAATATTGCACAGATTAGCTCGGAAAACATCTTTGGCTCTGAAAATTTACGTACTACTTGAACTTTTGCACATCATCCACATGACCGGATCAAGTCTTTGGGATGTTGTAAAGTTCCGGGGCCCGGTTATGGAACGTTCCCACCGCGTCTCTAATCTTGGACGGGTAACCGGCATCCACATATGCCTGAATAAAGCCAGGCTTATCGGAAGCCGTAGCTATGGCAACGCCCCAGGGGTCTGCGATAAGACTTCTTCCGCAGTATAGGCTTCGCTCTCCCAGTGGGTTGGTCAGGTTAGCGCCGGCTACATACATGGAATTCTGAAGCGCTGCACTTTTCACCAAGGACTGCCAATGGTCAAACCGTGGCATATAAAATGCAGCCGGTATAAATAGAAACTCCACGCCACTGAGGGCCATAGTTCTGGCCAACTCCGGGAACCTCACATCGTAGCAAACCATAATGCCAATTTTACCGAAATCGGCTTCATATGTCAGCAGGTGGTCGCCGGGTGTAATCAAATCCGACTCCTTATTCCCCGCTGCCGCATTCAATGCGTCAAAGAGATGAGTCTTGTCATAGGAACCCACCACCTCACCCTTCCTGTCAAAAAGCAATGATGTGTTGAATATTTGGCCATTGCGCCTGTTGGCAATGGTTCCCGCCGTTATATAAGTATTGTACCTCTTTGCATAGGTTGAAAAGGTACGAATAAAAAGGTCGGGAATCTCTTTGATAATAGGCCCTTCTGAATTGTCAGGAAAGTATAAAAAGTGCTCCGGCAAGACGACCATGTCCACATATTTATACAGTGTCAAAGCTTCGTGCATCAGCCGAACTGCATGCCTGAAGTTTCGCTTCAGATCCTTTGTAGGTGCCGCCTGGATCGCAACAATGCTTACTTTCTTTTTCATATCTTCTCCTTCTATATGGTAACCTCTCACCCTAAAGCCATAAGCAGTTATTGTATTTATTATACCATAATTGCGAAGCAATTTTAGTATAGTCAGCCATCTACGATTTCGGCCCTTTGCCTGCCGAAATGATCGCAGGGCACTGGATGTATGATATCCGAACCCTTTGATTTTGCCGATATTATACCATAATCCACTATATTTTATGACAGTCTTGTTGCTTTAAGCGTTGGCCTAGCCCAGGAGAGGCAACGCT
>CAYLVS010000173.1:2182-4269 GCA_964387185.1 uncultured Oscillospiraceae bacterium
TTTTATGACAGTCTTGTTGCTTTAAGCGTTGGCCTAGCCCAGGAGAGGCAACGCTCCGCATCCACTCAGATCCAAATTGTGTTGCTCCGGACCAAGAAAGGCAACACCCCGCTGACCTGTCAACCCCAATTGTGTTGCCTCGACCCAGGAAAGGCAACGCTTCGCATCCACTTAGATCCAAATTGTGTTGCTCCGGACCAAGAGAGGCAACACCCCGCTGACCTGCCAACTTCAATTGTGTTGCCTCGACCCAGGAAAGGCAACGCTTCGTATCCACTCAGACCCAAATTGTGTTGCTCCGGACCAAGAGAGGCAACACCCCGCTGACCTGTCAACTTCAATTGTGTTGCCTCGACCCAGGAAAGGCAACGCTTCGTATCCACTTAGATCCAAATTGTGTTGCTCCGGACCAAGAGAGGCAACACCCCGCTGACCTCCAACCCCAATTGTGTTGCTCCGGCTGCTACCTGCTGTTTATTTTGGATGACAAGAGGCCTTATGCAATTGATTCCGAGTACTATCGAGGGTGATGGTCCGGTTCTTGACAAAAGCCGTCATTTGCAGTATTCTACGTAAGGATAATTGGCGTTGACCCGGACACAACAGATGGTCTATCCAATATTAACGTAACGAACTGATGAACGAGGAGACTAGAATGAAACACATTAAGACAATCGCAAAACCAACATTAAAGAAAACTGCCGGCAAGGGCTGCGGCGAATGCCAGACCTCCTGCCAGTCCGCTTGCAAGACTTCCTGCACTGTAGCAAACCAGCAGTGTGACAGCACCAAGCGCAGGTAACAATGATTCACAAATTTGAATTTCATGATTTAAACATCGCCATGGATATCAACAGCGGTGCGATTCATATCGTCAGTGACATCGTCTACGACATATTAGACTCTTACCCCACAGAATCAAAACAAGCTGTCACTTCAAAACTGGAGGACAGGTACAGCATTCACGATCTTGAGGAGGCTTTCGACGAAATCGAAGCTCTGAAGCAGGCCGGAATGCTTTTTGCTGATGACTCTCAGGTTACAATGGAAATGCTGGAAGGCAGGGGACAAGTAATTAAGGCCATGTGCCTGCACGTGGCTCACGACTGTAATATGCGGTGCAAATACTGCTTTGGAGACACAGGCGCTTTTGAAGGTCAACGTTCTTTGCTTTCCTTTGAAACCGGTAAGCAGGCCATCGATTTCCTCTTAACTCATTCGGGAAGTCGGCGCAATTTAGAGATCGACTTCTTTGGCGGCGAGCCTCTGATGAATTTCGAAGTGGTAAAACAGCTGGTGGCCTATGGCCGCGAGGCTGAGAAAGAATTAGGGAAGAATATTCGCTTCACCATTACCACTAACGGCTTGCTTCTGGACGAAGAAAAGAACCGCTTTATTAACGAACACATGGAAAATGTGATCCTTAGCATCGACGGGCGGCCTGAGGTCAACGACCGGATGCGGCGGACGCCCAATGACAAAGGGACTTATGCCACCATTACCGGCAAATATCTGGATTTTGTAAAAAATCGCAAAGGAACCTATTATGTGAGAGGAACCTTTACGCGGGAAAACCTAGACTTTTCAGAGGACGTGAAGCATTTAGCTGATCTCGGTTTTCGGAATATATCCGTGGAGCCTGTTGTCACGGATTCCTCTCTGAACTATTCCCTTCGGGAAGAAGACTTGGAGCAGATCTTCGCAGAGTACGACAGACTGGCAGATCTTTACCTTCATACGATTGAAGAAGGCAAGGGCTTCGAATTCTTTCATTTTAGTATTGATCTGGAACAAGGCCCCTGCGTGTACAAACGAGTTGCCGGTTGCGGCGCGGGCACAGAGTACGTGGCTGTCGCTCCAAACGGGGACATTTATCCCTGCCACCAGTTTGTGGGAAATCCGGATTTTCGGTTGGGGAATGTTGCGGAAGATTCTTTTGAAAACGGACTGTACGAGGACTTCAACAAGGCTCATATCTACAACAAGGAAAAGTGCAGGTCCTGCTGGGCAAAGTTTTATTGCAGCGGTGGCTGTCATGCCAATGCTTACAACATGAATGGGACTCTGGCAGAACCTTATGAAATGGG
>CAYLVS010000174.1:0-4222 GCA_964387185.1 uncultured Oscillospiraceae bacterium
GGGCAATTCCACTGAGAAGCACATAATACGCCCTCTGGTGATGAGACCCTGATTGATGATTTCCGAAATGGTAAGCATATCGATGTTGCCACCGGTAACTAGGCAAACGATGTTCTTTCCCTTTTCAGCCCGCTTTCTCAGGCCTGCCAGGGGAATGACGCCCGCCGTCTCAGCTACGATCTTCTGCTTTTCCATTATTAGAAGCACCGCTTCCATGATTTCCTTTTCTGTGACGGTTATGATTTCATCTACATACTTCTGCGCACAAGCAAAGGGAAGGTCACCGGGCTGCTTCACCGCAACGCCTTCGGCTACGGTCTTCAGTGCAGCCAGGCGGGATACATGCCCTTCCTCCAGTGAGATTTTCATGGCCATTGCCCCCACCGGAACGACACCGATTACCTTAACAGAAGGTTTTAGGGCTTTAATTGCCATAGCAACGCCGGCGATCAGTCCGCCGCCGCCGATGGGGAGCAGGACTTCGTCTACTTCCGGCAAATCCTTCAGTATTTCAAGACCGATGGTTCCTTGCCCGCAGACTACATCGTAATCGTCAAAGGGATGGACAAAGGTATAGCCTTCTTTTTCTGCCAATTCCATTGCATAGCGGTAAGCTTCATCATAAACATCACCGTGCAGTATCACCCTTGAACCGTAGGCCTTGGTGGCATCCACTTTCAGAAGAGGTGTTACGTTGGGCATGACGATAGTCGATCTTATCCCTTTTTCCCTTGCGGAATAGGCAACGCCCTGGGCATGGTTCCCGGCAGAAGCAGAGATGACTCCATGTCTCTTTTCTTCTTCTGTAAGGTTTGAAATCTTATTATATGCTCCGCGAATCTTAAAAGATCCGGTTCTTTGCAGATTTTCCGGCTTTAGATACACGTTGCAGTCGTATTCTGAACTGAAAAAATCACTTCGAATCAGTGGTGTTTCCAGCAGGACGGGTTTTACATTCTCCGCCGCCTTATCGATGTTCTCCAGATGGTTGGCTTCCATACAGAATTTCACTTCATTCGCATCCATAATTCACTTGTCTCCATTGCACTTCATGGTTGTTAATCTATAAATATACATGTCAGTTTATCTCTTTTCTTTGTAATCGTCAAGAAAGAATGGTACAATGCTTTCGTAGTTGGCTTAGGAGGATTGAAATTGAACAATAAAAGCTTTTATATACAAACATTTGGTTGCCAGATGAACGAAAGGGATTCGGAGACCCTGGCAGGGATGCTTTCTGACCTTGGTTATCAGGAAAAATCGGTACGGAACAAGGCAGATGTGATCATTATCAACACATGTAGCGTACGGGACAACGCAGACAAGCGTTTTTTCGGCACATTGGGACAGTTGAAAAAAATCAAGGTAGACAGGCCGGATCTGGTGGTTGCGGTCTGTGGTTGCATGATGCAGCAGCAGCATATCATCGATACATTGAAATCCAAGTATCCTTGGGTGGATCTGGTCTTTGGCACACACAATCTCCATGAATTCCCTGCGCTGCTGGACAATGTGCTGGGCGAAAGGCAGAAGATTGTGGAGGTCTGGGACCAAGCGGACAGCATTGTTGAAGGACTACCCTCCCGGAGGAAGCACCCCTATAAAGCCTATGTGAACATCATGTACGGCTGCAACAATTTCTGTACCTATTGCATCGTCCCCTACACGAGAGGCAGAGAGCGCAGCCGGGACCCGGAAGCTATTCTGCAGGAAGTGAGGGAGCTGGTAAAAGACGGCGTGAATTCCTACAGGGGTCAGAACCATACAGCAGAGCAAGATAAGGCAGCAGGGGAACACACGAACTTCGCTGCCCTGATTCATTTATTAAATGATGTGGAAGGCTTGGAGAGGATCAGGTTCATGACCTCACATCCAAAGGATTTTTCTGATGAACTGATCAATGCCTACGGGACCTGCAAAAAACTGTGTTCTCATATCCATCTTCCTGTCCAATCGGGAAGTACGGAGATTCTCACAAAGATGAACCGAAAGTATACAAAGGAAGGCTATATTTCTTCGGTGGAGAAGCTGCGTGACATAGCGCCTGATATTGCTATAACGACGGATATTATCGTCGGATTCCCGGGAGAGACGGAAGAGGACTTCGAAGAGACACTGGATCTGGTCCGTAAGGTTGGCTTTGATTCCGCCTTTACCTTCCTCTACTCAATACGGAAGGGAACACCTGCCGAAAAGTTCACGGAACAGGTTCCGGAGGATGTAAAGCACGAAAGATTCAACCGGCTGGTGGACGTGGTAAACCTCATCTCTGCCGAAAAGAACAAGGCTTTGGTAGGACGGGTGACGGAAGTGCTGGCAGAGGGAAAAAGCAAGACCAACCAGGCCCTCTTTGCCGGTAGAACCGGTGGGTATAAATTGGTCAACTTCACTGCGGATCGGGATGTAACAGGCCAAATCGTCAAGGTGCTCATTACGGACAGCACCACCTTCAGCCTCACCGGCAGAGCAATATAATTCGAAACACTCAACCCGTCATCAAAGGCGGGTTGTTCTTTGCTTTTTTTGTGCATAATGATAGGGGCGTCCTAATATATTGTACAGACATAGTGCAATATAAAGGAGGGGCATATCTTGGAAAACCTGAATATATATGAAAGCATGGCCGAAAGGACCCGCGGCGACATTTACATCGGTGTGGTAGGGCCGGTGCGCACGGGAAAATCAACCTTTATCAAACGGTTTATGGATCTGATGGTCCTGCCCAACATAGCGGAGGGCCACCTGAAAGCACAGATTACAGATGAGTTGCCCCAAAGCGGCACGGGGCGCACTATCACCACCACTGAGCCGAAGTTCATCCCGGCTGAGGCCGTAGAGCTTCAACTTTCCGATCATAGCCGCTTCAAGGTGAGGATGGTGGATTGCGTTGGCTATATGGTGAAGAATGCCATAGGGCACATGGAGGATGACCGTCCTCGCATGTTGAACACGCCCTGGAATGAGGAGAAAATTCCCTTTGCCCAAGCAGCGGAGATTGGGACCAGAAAGGTCATAGCTGATCACTCCACCATAGGCCTGCTGGTGACCACCGACGGCAGCATCAGCGATATCTCCAGAGAAGACTACATACCGGCAGAGGAGAGAGTGGTAAAAGAACTGAAAGAGCTGAATAAACCTTTTGTACTCGTACTCAATTCCACTGCGCCTGAAGGAGCGGTGGCGCAGAAACTGCGTGGAGAGTTGGAAATAAAATATGACACGCCGGTCATCGCAGCAGATTGTGCAAAAATGGGGAATGATCAGATTCAGGGGATCCTGACACAAGTACTCTATCAGTTCCCTGCTGTTGAAGTTGGATTCATGCTACCGGGCTTCATGAAAGGTCTCCCTGAAGACCATCGAATCAAGTCGACAGTCATTGCAGGTATCAAAGAATGGAGCCGGAATCTGAACACCGTGCGGGATATCAAGGACACCGTTGCGGTGTTGGCTGACGGAAACATCATCAAAGGTGTGGACATTACAGATATGAATCTGGGCGATGGAACGATTTTAGCAGAGATCCGCCCCGTAGATGGGCTTTTCTATCAGCTCATAAGTGAAATAACAGAACAGGAAGTGACGGATGACAGCGGGTTCTTCCCATTGATTAAAGAATTGGCAGCGGCCAAGAAGAGTTATGACAAAATTGCTTCGGCCATGGCTCAAGTGGAAGAAACGGGATATGGCATCGTTCAGCCAAACCTCTCCGAAATGGATTTGGAAGAACCGGAAATCTTCCGCCAGGGCAACAACTTCGGTGTGCGGCTGATGGCAAAAGCACCGAGTCTGCATATCATCAAGACGGATATTACCACTGAAGTGGCTCCTGTGGTGGGCAGCCTACGCCAAAGTGAGGATTTGATTCAATACCTCCTCAGCGAGTTTGAAAATGATCCATCTAAGATTTGGGACACTAACATATTCGGTAAATCCCTTTATTCCATGGTCACCGAACAGATGGAATCCAAGTTGGCAAACGTGCCGGACAACATTCGCGTAAAGGTCCAAAAATCCTTGCAGAAGGTGTCTGATGAGGGCAAGGAATACATGATCTGCATCGTGCTGTAGTTGGGAGAGCTATTAAAACAGCTTTAGCACAAAAGCAACGATGAACCATATATTTTTCAAGCAAAACGTTGCCCATTTTGGATGCGGGCAACGTTTTATTGTCATGTATCAAAACTACAGTTGCTTATTTTTCAAAGGAGCAACGTTTCTA
>CAYLVS010000175.1:0-4206 GCA_964387185.1 uncultured Oscillospiraceae bacterium
TGATCGGTTATGTGGCAGAAAACACATTGACCGGGAAGGTAAAATCCTTTCATTGGGACCAGGTCAACGATCTGCCCAGGGATGGAAGCGTCACCCTATTGGACATCCGATCCAAGGAAAATTTTGAGAACGGCGGCATAGAAGGCTTTATCAATATACCGGAAGAAGTGCTCCGGGATAATTTGGACCGGCTGGATCCGACTAAGCCCGTGTACGTTCTATGCCAGATCGGTCTCAAGGGCTACTCAGCCTGCAGAACGCTTTCTCAGAAGGGTTATGACTGCTACAACCTGGCCGGGGGGTATCGACTTTGGAGCAGCATTTACAAAGCTCCCTCCGTTATAGAAAACCCGAGCCCCGCGAAAGGAGCTGACAGTAATATGAGCCCATTAGCCTTTGATACGACCCCGACAGCATCCATCAAACTGAATACCTGCGGCATGCAATGCCCCGGACCCATCATGAAGGTCTCCGATACGCTTGCCAACGCGAAAGAAGGCGATGTCATTGAGGTCAAAAGCAGCGACCCGGCCTTTGGTGCGGATATCGAAGCATGGTGTCGGCGCACCGGCAATACCTTTTTGAGCCTTTCTTCAGAAAAGGGTATCACAACCGCCCTCATCGCAAAAGGATGCGGTGATGCCTGCATTCCCGAAACTGCGGGGACCAATAAAAACCTTATCGTGTTTTCCGGAGATTTGGATAAGGCCATTGCTTCCTTTATTATCGCCAACGCCTCTGCCGCAATGGGCCGAAAGGTCTCCATGTTTTTCACCTTCTGGGGTTTGAATATCCTGAGGAAACCGGAAAAGATTTCTGTTAAAAAAGATTTCATTAGTTCCATGTTCGGAAAAATGATGCCCCGGGGCGCCGGTAAACTCTCCATTTCCAAGATGAACATGGGCGGCATGGGTGCCAAGATGATACGAACTGTGATGAAGAATAAAAATGTAGATAGTTTGGAAGACCTGATCAAGGCGTCCTTAGAAAATGGCGTAGAGTTAATCGCATGCTCCATGAGCATGGATGTCATGGGCCTGAAAATCGAAGAGCTCATCGACGGGGTCAAAATGGGCGGCGCCGCCGCCATGCTGGCCAACGCCGAGGAATCGGATATGTCATTGTTTATCTAACCGGATAAACAACCAAGGGCACAGACCCCGTGGTTGATTTTGCAGCCACGGGGTCTGTTGGTTGGTTTATTCTGTCTGATCTGCAAGGAAAGCTTTGACTTCCTTTGTCAGTTGATAGTCGCCGTCTCCGAGGACCTCCATAAAACTAGCAAGCATTCTCAGCAATTCACCTTCCCTATCACCTTTTAACGCGTTTTCAAACGCGCTCCGCACCTCTGCTTTCAAGATGTCGTTGTCGTAATCGAATATGGGAGTATTTGGCAGACCGTTGAGCAAAGCATTGCGATAGCGATCAAAGAGCACAGCAACCTCTTCTGCCCTTACCGATTCCGGATATGTTGTCAAAAAGGCTTCCTGAGCCTGTGCCCGCTGAATGACCTCTCCCCAGGTTACGATTAGTCCGCCGTCCGCCATTGAAGCCTGATCGGACTCCACTTGCATCAACGTGACATATTCACCTATTTCAGCAGTCGCATATCTTCTATATTTATCGTAATAGGAATAATCAATAATTGGGAAATAGCTACCTTCCGCCCTTCCTATTTTAAAACCATCCCGCACAATTCCTGCCACCAGTTCCTTAAGGTCAGGATCGGACAGCTCTTCGGAATCGCTGAGATTCTTTTCATAGTCATCTTCTTCTTGGAATTTCTCCTGCAACTCTATGGTATAGAAGGTCTGCTCGAGAAGAAACAGATATTCCTTCTGCTTTTCTTCTAGCTTTAATATCATCCCGGATGCATGCTCAGCATTCACTAAGTCAATATTTTTATCCATTAAATCAACAATATGCGAAACACCTACAATGTCCCGTGCAGCTATTGTATCAAACTCATCCATGATTTCCCCGGAGGACAGAATATCTTCCGGTCCTTGCTGATATACACATCCCGCAAAAACAAGCAGGATCACCATGGTCATCAATAAGATGTTACGCTTTCTCATATGCATCGTCCCCTTAATCAAAAAATTAGCTGCTGCATTGCATCACCTGTTTTGACGGGAATACTTTGAAATTGTTCCTCACGCGTGGATGGAAATTGTCTCCAGTGTCAGGTCCGTACTCGGCTTCACTAGCCCTTGTTTTTCTTAGTCTTTATCATATGAAGATTAGGTGCATCCGTAAAGCCCACACGCTCATAACCTCTCTTAGCACGGTGGTTGGATTGGGAAACCTCAAGCTTCAGCGCAATGGCCGAAGGGAATCTCCCAAAAAGGCTATTTATAAATGCAGTACCGATTCCTTGGCTCCGATAGGCAGGTTCCACAAAAACCTCATCGATGTTGATGATATCCCCACCGTGTTCGTTGCTCCAGAAGAAGGTCAGAATCGAATAACCTATGATGGATCCTTCGTGCTCAAACATAACAATCATGAGCTTGTCGGGGTGCTCTTCGGCTTCCTTAACCGTAAGCCTGATTTTGTCAACCGTGACCGGTTCCCCTTCCGGATCTTCCGTGTATAGGGTCAGAACCATCCTCCCGAATGCTTCAAAGTCCTCATGAGCATATTCTCTGTATCTAATTTCCATTCTCCCCACCCCATCGGAGCATTTTCCGCTAATCCTCGTAGTTAGAGCAGGCAGACGCCGTTGGCTACCAGTTGAAATTTCAGATTTAGAAAGTCGGCAGCCAGCCTGCAGAGCTTCATTCTACCTAAAAAGATTTCAAAGTAATCCATCACGGAAGACTGCTTCGTATCTACCTCAAGATGAAGAGTTATCGTCTTGTTCTCCTCATCCAGCCGCAGTTCTGCCCTTTTGACGGCATGGTTCACCCGGTCGTGGATGTCGAAATCATCGATCCCCTCTTTTGCTCTGACCCGGGATTCTCTCACATCGCTCTTGTCTGCCAGGATCAGTGCCGCGGCGATACAATTCACGGGCACAGCCGTGCTTTCATCGTGGTGGCCGATGGCGCTCACAATATCCGAAATTTCCTCTGCGCTCATGCCCAAGTTGTCCAGAATTCGGAATGCCATAATGGCTCCGCTCTGGGCATGGCCCTGACGATTGACCACATTGCCCATATCATGCATATAGCCGGCGATTTTAGTCAGCTCCACAGTTCGTTCCGGATAGCCCAGGTCTTCCAGAATCTGGGCCGCTTGCAGCGCAGTCTTTGTTACGTGCGCAAAGGAGTGCTCCGTATAACCCATAGCTTCCATAGTCTCGTCCGCCCGAGCTATGTAGGTGCGAATTTCGCTGTTATGTTTTATGTCTTCAAATGTGATTGTTTTCATTCTTCCCGCTGCCTTTCCCGATACAGCCATTTGGCGTCACCGGATGCATTATCATAGCCCGGGTGATTATCGAAGCGCACTACACCGACCTGAAGCCTTCCCTGTACCGCTTCAGTAACTCTTGCGTGCCCGATTGTCCCAAAGCCGCCACAGAGCTCGATCATGATTACTCCTTCGTCGGCCAGCTTTACGGCCTCTGTACAAGCCATTTCGTAGTTACCTACTCCCACCATAATCATAAGCCCCTGCCCCAGGTCCATCTCCACTCTGCGAGGTTCCGTTACAGCGCCGTTCACGAACATGAAAGCAACTTTCCTCTTCATATTAATACTCCCTTCATATTCTAATCTTTTACTGCATACTATTCTATCATGGAATTCTGATCATAACACTCTAAATATTGTATCGGTAGCAGCCACCAGAGAGCCGTATGATTTGAGTTGTGGGCGTGCCCCCCCCATTCAGTTACTCACATGTCAGTATAACTGATCCGTAAAGTAAAATAGGTACATGATACATCAAGTGTGGTAGTTTTAGGCCTAAATATTGGCTTTTAAGGTTCGGGATTCTTCTTTAATTACTGGGAATAGGCTTAGACAAGCCGGATTATAACAATATTAGACCTATAAAATCAAAAATAATAGGCTCATATTACATCTGGTGTAATATCTTAGACCTATATGTTGGCTATTAAGGCTTAAGATCTTGCTTTGGCAGCAGAAAATAGGCCTAAAATAGTTAAACTATAATGTGATTAGACCTATAAATCGCGCAGCCTGTTTGAATCCCTTACGCGAATGGTATAACTTATTCATTAGCAACGACGATAAG
>CAYLVS010000176.1:0-4179 GCA_964387185.1 uncultured Oscillospiraceae bacterium
GGGTCCTTCCCCTGTCCGAGAGAACGAATGACTTTCAATCCATTGTATACGGAAGACTGCCTGTGCTCACCACCGGACAAGATTGCACGGATTTTAGGGAGTTTCTTTTCATCGACAAATTCTTTCCGGCAAAACTCCATATCCTCTTTTTTTACAACCAAATAGATATCATCAATAAAAGGATGTTCTCCGAAGGCCTTCAGAGATTTTTCCAGGACCATTTCACTTCCTATCCTGGCATACTGTTTGGAAATGCCGCTACCCATTCTGGTTCCGGAACCGGCAGCGGCAACTATTACAGCTATCCTCTTGTCTTGGTACATTCTTATTTCCCCTTTTTGGGTTTGGCAAAAATCATCCGCCCGGCTGCGGTCTGTAAAACGCTGGTCACGATCACCGCTATATTTTGCCCGATGTATCTCTTTCCTTCTTCGACGACGATCATGGTTCCATCGTCCAGGTAGGCAACCGCCTGGTTGTTTTCCTTGCCTTCCTTAACCAGGAAGAGCTCCATATCTTCGCCGGGCAATACCACCGGTTTCAACATGTTAGCCAGTTCATTAATGTTGAGAACCTCAACACCCTTTATCAAAGCCACCTTGTTCAAATTGAAATCGTTGGTCACTACTTTCCCCCCCAGGGTCTGTGCCAGCTTCAAGAGCTTCACATCCACTTCGGGTATCTCCTCGAGAGACTTATCGCCATCGGTGTTATAGATTTCGATACCGTATTCCTTCTGGATCCGATTCAGAATATCAAGGCCCCGCCTTCCACGGTTACGTTTCAGGTTGTCCGAAGAATCTGCGATATGCCTTAACTCAACCAATACAAATTCGGGAATGACAATACTCCCTTCGATGAATCCGGTTTTCATGATATCGGCAATCCTGCCATCGATGATGACGCTGGTGTCCAAGATTTTCGGAGTGGCATCGCCACCTTTCCCCTTCGTCTTTGTACCCGATACGTTCCGACGGGTTGCAGACAAGGTTGCCAGGACATCTTTCCCCCTTCTTGTAGCTACAAAAACACCGATATAGCCTAAGAGAAGATAAGTCAATACAGATAACACGGTCGCTACAAAGGGCAGATCAATGCTCATGTAGAGCTGGCTGATCAAGTATGCCAAAAAAAGACCGACAACTAAACCAAAAGTACCGGGCACAATATCCGCCGATGGCACCTTCTGCAGGTCCGTTTCGATATCCTTCGCTACTCTTTGTCCGTGCTTTCCGATGGTTGGTGCAATAGTAAAGAAAATAATTGCGGTTATTACAGCACATGCAATGCTGAATACGGTCTTTTGATTCTCACTAAGAATTAGAACATCACCCAGGTTTGTCACGATAATCAATCCGCGAAATAAAAAAGACACACCATAGCCTAGAAGCCCGCCACATAGCGTGATGATACCTCTTATTAACTTTCTTATCATTCATTACTCACCCCCTTTCCTTTATTAATCATTGTACTCCTATGCTAGATTGCGGTTTCAATGATCTGATCCGCTTCCTCATAAGTCATTTGACCCACCAATATCAGCTCGCTGATCAGAATTTGCTTTGCGTTGGTAAGCATCTTCTTCTCTCCTGTGGACAGTTTCTTTGTGCGGTCTGTTCGAATGAGATTGCGAACGACCTCAGCCACTTTGCATATGTCTCCGGTTTTGAGCAGCTCCATATTCTCCCGATATCTGCGATTCCAGTTGTTGGACATATCAGTTGACTCTGCGGAAAGCAGTTCGAATATCTCCGGAAGACGAGAGTTGGGAATTATGTGCCTGACGCCGATATCATCTGAGCTGTCAATGGGAATCATGATCTTCATGTCTCCACAGGGCACTCGAAGAATATAATACTCCCTTGTCTGCCCGAGTATTTTCTTCTCTTCAATTTCCTCAATAATGCCTGCCCCATGCATTGGATATACAATTTTATCTCCGACAATGAACATCCGAAAACCTCCTTCATATGTAAACAGTATACCGAATTGGGGTGTTCATGTCAAGAATGCAATTGGTTAGTTTATCATATGCAATTTGCTATGTCAATAATTAAATAAACAAATTTCCGGCCCGCTTTTGTGGCTGGCTACTGATCACCGCCTCTCTCTCAACTTGCCATGCGCACCATTGCTGCGACTCCTGTTAAAGTTAACTAAATTTTAAAAAACTTCGATTTGTGTATAAGATTCTCCCAAGATATCTTTTAATTTCCCTCATAAGTGCTGTTTCTTATCTAGATTTTAAAATTTTCATTTCTGTGTATAAGGTAATGCTGTTTTCTTATACACAGATTCAGTATTTTTCATTTTTAGATAAGAATCCGGTGATTGTTCCTAAAATAAGCGGGAATATCAACACATCTTATACACAGATCATAATTACGGTAAAAAAAGATAAGGGCAGTGTGAATTGTAACTGTAGCTGCCCGGTCAGACCTAGTTGCTTTTCAATCGAGGGGCAGCGGGCGTGGCAATTGACTTGTTATTAAAACAGAAAAATGATATTCTATAGCAAATGTATTCAAAACCACGCTTGTGGAATTACTTATAGGAGGTCATTTATATGAAAACATTAGTTGGGGCAGTTTTAATCGGACAATCCGGAGGACCGACCTCTGTAATCAACGCCAGCGCGCTCGGTTGCATAGAGGCCGCCCTGGCTTCTGCAAATGTTACAAAAGTATATGGAGCCGCCCACGGCATCAAGGGCATCTTGAATGATAACATCTATGACCTGACCATGGAGAATCGTGAAGAGTTATCGCTAATGCGCTATACACCCTCTTCCGTTCTGGGTACCTGTCGCTATAAGTTGGCTGATTTTCTAGCGGATGATACAGATTACAAGCGAATTCTAGACGTCTTCACCAAATACAATATCCGTTATTTCTTCTATAACGGCGGAAATGATTCCATGGATACCTGCAGCAAAATCAGCAGTTACCTTGCTCAGCACCACTTCGAATGCCGCGTCATGGGCATCCCCAAGACAATCGATAACGACCTGGCCTGCACCGACCACTGTCCGGGATACGGCAGCGCAGCCAAATACGTTGCGACAACACTTATGGAAGTAGGCCGTGATGCCAAGGTATACGATACCGGATCCATTACTGTGGTAGAAATCATGGGAAGAAATGCCGGCTGGCTTACCGCAGCCTCCGCACTTTCCCGGGTGAGAGATAAAGATCTGGGACCGGATCTCATCTACCTCCCCGAGGTTCCTTTTGATATGGCGGACTTTATGTCCGATGTGACCCGAGTTTACAATGAGCAAGGTGATGTACTGGTAGCCGTGTCGGAAGGGGTCAAGGACAAGAACGGCAGCTTTATTTCCTCCTACTTCTCCGACAGCACGAAGGAAAAGGATGCATTTGGCCACTCGAAGATGGGAGGACTCGCAGCCAACTTGGCAGAATTCGCGAACTCCAAAATAAAAGCGAAAGTCAGAGGCATCGAGTTGAGCCTCCTTCAGCGCTGTGCATCTCATCTCGCATCGGCCACCGATATAGAAGAAGCTTATCTTGCAGGAAGGGTCGCCTTCGAAGCCGCCGAATCCGGAATCACCGATAAGATGGTCACCTTTGTCCGGGATTCCGGCAGTACCTACCTGTGTAAAACCGGCTTGGTAGACCTAATTGAAGTGGCAAATGCGGAAAAGAAGATTCCCAGGGAATGGATTAACGAGGCCGGCAACGGCATCCTTCAGCCTTTCATTGATTATGCTCTCCCCCTGATTCAGGGGGAACCTGATCGGCCGCTTGAAAATGGGCTTCCCAGGTTCACTCACTTGAAGCGCATAAAGGCCACCGTATAATGGACTATATCGCTTTGATGGCTTCGGCCAGACTCTTGACTCCGATTAATTGAATCCTCTCCGACAGGCCGGTAATGCGGATCGCATTTTTCTCAGGTAGAACGATACGTTCAAACCCCATGCGGTCCGCTTCTTTTACGATTTTATCTGCATTGAGAACGGACCTCAGATCCCCCGTCAGACCGATCTCGCCGACGGTGAGGGTTTTTCTCGTACACGGCATGCGCTTTGCGGTGGAATAGATTGCTAATGCTACAGCCAGGTCTGTGGATGTGCCTTCCGGCCGCAATCCACCGACGATATTCACGTAAACATCCTGGTTGATCAGAGAGAGGCCTGCCTTACGATCAAGTACAGCC
>CAYLVS010000177.1:0-4168 GCA_964387185.1 uncultured Oscillospiraceae bacterium
TGTGCAGAGTAGCGGAGAGCGGCTATGTTCAGATAGCCGGACCCGTGAACACGGCAGAGCACAAGAGTATGTGCGAAGAGATGATGGAGCTGGGTGCAGAACTGGTTCTCATCGACGGGGCAGTGGATCGCAGATCCATAGCTGCTCCTGCTACCTCGGATGCCATTATACTGGCTACGGGTGCGGTGCTTTCAAGAAGCTTGAAAAAGGTAGTGGAGGAGACCCTTCACATCTTGAGCACCTACCAATTGCCCAGGGTTCCCGACGGGGAGCTGAGAGAAAAAATTGAGACAGGCGCTGCACAGGACAGGATCATGCTTATTAAAGGAGGGCGAACCGAGTTTCTGGATTTGAAAACCAGCTTGACCGCAGGCAGGATTCTGGACGACGCCATCGACAATGAAACGGAATGGGTCTTCATACCGGGAGCGCTGACACAGAGCGTCACCTTGGACATTCATCCTTCCAAGCTGAAGGGTGTAACCTTTGTGCTTAAGGACCCAACAAAGATTTTTATCGGAGCCACCTCATGGCAGCAGCTACGGAAGCGGGGTTTTCAGGTCAACGTGCTGGAAAACATCGAAATTGCTGCATTGACGGTGAATCCTTATGCCCCTTTGGGCTATTCTTTTGACCACAAAGTGCTTCTGGAAGCTATGAGGGAAGCTGCCGGAAGCATTCCGGTCATCGATGTCAGGTACGGTGAGTAGGAGAGAATATGCGACTCTGTAATCCCAAAACGAAAACAGAAACAGGATTTGACTACGTGGTTCACGGTCTTTCCATCAATACCCCTTATGGGAGAAAGCGGGTAAAGGCCATTGTTGCCTTTGAACCCGGAGAAGAAGAAGCTCTGCGGGAAGAACTCCTGAGGCTGGAAAAGACCGTAGTCTTGATTGAAAAGGAGCCTGGCCGGGTGGAACAACTGCTTGAGACTCTGCACGAAGTGAAGGACAACTCCTTTACCATCGACCGCAGCGTTAACAGCGTGCTCAGCGTGGTTGAGCTTTACGAAATCAAGACTCTTCTCCTGCAGATGGACAGGATCAAAAGCTTGCTGGAGGCAGCAGATGTAGAGATTCCGACGGAATTTACACTGGAGGACTCCACGGCATTGCTTGACATTTTAGACCCGGGTAAGGAGAGGATCAACACCTTTTACATTTACGATGCATTTTCGGAAAAACTTGCCACTCTTCGGGGAGAGAAGAGACGGGTAGAACTGGACATTCGAAAGCTACAGAAGGAACTGAAACGCAAGGTAGAGGTTTCCTACGGAATCAGCATGACTCCGAAGTTCGAATACGTGGTCTCGAAAGCCGATAAGCAGCTCATGGAAAAGACCCGGGCGATACCGGAACTCAGCCTTTTGGACGAGGATTATGTATCCGCCACTTTCACTCTAAAGAGCGATGACGAAGTTGACAGGCTGAAGAGGAGTATGGAAGCTTTTAACGAAGTCATTGAAGAAGAGGAACTTTGCGTTCGGGAGAGGCTTTCGTTGAAGATTGGTGAATTCCGATCCATGCTGCTAGAAAATTGTACTGCCATCGGAGAGCTGGATTTCAATTTGGCAAAGGCCTTTTGGGCGCGGGAACACAACTGCGTGAAACCTGAGATTACTACGGACCATGTGTTGCAAATCGAAGAAGGGCGCCAGCTGGTGGTGGAAGATGTTCTACAAAAGAAGGGCAAAGAATTCTGCCCGGTTAGCATAGATCTGCGGGATGGGGTAACCTGTATTACAGGGGCCAACATGGGAGGCAAAACCATTTCTCTGAAAATGGTGGGGCAATGTGCCATGCTGGCTCAGCACGGTTTTTATGTACCCTGCGCCCATGCGAGGATCGGCCTGTCCAGCTACATTCATATTTTAATCGGTGACAGCCAAAACCTGCAAAGGGGTCTGTCCAGTTTTGGAAGTGAAATGGAGGAGTTGAAGGATATTCTGGATCGCAGTAAGGACGGGGCCTTGTTGCTCATTGACGAAATAGCCAGTGGCACAAACCCCGTGGAGGGCCTTGCTCTGACGAGGAGTATCGTAGACTACCTGGGTGATCAGGCTTATATCAGCTTGATCACCACTCACTTTGATAATGTGTCCATAGGTGGGAAGATCCGAAACATGCAGGTACGGGGTCTTGCGGACGTAGATTTTGAACTCTTGTCCAGAGAGATTCGCTATGCTAACCGCAGGGAGAGGATCGAGATCATCGGAAAATACATGGACTACAGGCTCTATGAAGTTGCTGACAATAAGGAAATCCCAAAGGATGCACTCAATATAGCACAGATGCTCGGCATTGACCGGGACATCATAAAGAGGGCCAGAAAATATATGGAGGATCGAAAAGATGAAAAGTAAATTGAACTTAGATCCCAAAGTCATTGACAGTGCCAGGTCATGTGCGGCAGGTATTGCCGCAGATATGCAGAAATTCATTGACAGGCATACCACTGTCAGCACAGAGAGGACTGTGGTGAGACTTTTGGGCATTGACGGGGTGGACGAGGTGGAAACACCATTGCCCAACGTTGTAGTAGATGCAATCAAGGATGGTGGAGGGCTACCCAGAGGCGCTGCTTACTGGATCGGAAATGCCATGATTCAGACAGGGCTTTCCCCCCAGGAAATCGCTGAAAAAGTAGCTGCGGGTGACCTGGACCTTTTGAAATTGCCATTGGCAACTGCAGAAGAAGCCGAAAAGAAGCTGCTTGGCGTAGTTGAGAACACCTTGAAGATCATCAGGGAGGAGAGCGCCAAGAGAACCCACTATTTGAATACCATCGGTGAAGGCAAACAGCCCTATCTCTACGTTATCGTAGCAACGGGCAACATTTTCGAAGACATTGTTCAGGCTAAAGCTGCCGCAAAGCAGGGCGCCGATATCATCGCTGTAATACGTACAACGGGTCAGAGCTTACTGGACTATGTGCCTTATGGATCCACAACGGAAGGTTTTGGAGGCACCTATGCCACCCAGGAAAACTTCCGACTCATGAGAGAAGCGCTGGATGAAGTTGGGGAGGAAGTGGGAAGGTATATCAGACTCTGCAACTACAGCTCCGGTATGTGTATGCCCGAAATCGCAGCTATGGGTGCGGTGGAGCGATTAGATGTTATGCTTAACGATGCCCTTTACGGCATATTGTTCCGAGATATCAATATGCAGAGGACTTTGGTAGATCAGTACTTCTCTAGAGTCATTATCGGCTACTCCGGAATTATCTTTAACTCCGGAGAAGACAACTACCTCACCACTGCAGATGCATATGAAGAGGCTCACACCGTACTGGCTTCCCAATTGATCAACGAGCAATTCGCTGTATTGGCTAATATCCCCGATGAGCAAATGGGATTAGGACACGCCTTTGAGATGGATCCCGACATGGAAAACGGTTTCCTCTATGAATTGTCACAGGCCATTATGGCCAGGGAGATCTTCCCCAATGCGGCGCTTAAATACATGCCTCCGACGAAATTCATGACAGGGAATATCTTTAAGGGGCAAATTCAGGATGCGCTGTTCAACTTGGTTGCTGTTTGGTCCGGGCAGTCCCTCCAGCTGTTGGGAATGCTGACGGAAGCCATCCACACACCTCATCTCCAGGACAGGATGTTGTCCATTGAAAACGCTTCTTACATTTTCAACAATGCAAGAGGCATCGGTGATGAAATCGAGTTCAAGGAAGGTGGCATCATCCAAGCAAGAGCACAGAGCGTATTGGCAGAAGCCGACAAATTGCTGAAAAACATCGAGAAGGAAGGCCTTTTCGTAACCCTTGAACAGGGCAAATTCGGTGGAGTGAAGCGGGCGAGAGACGGCGGAAAAGGCCTGGCAGGTGTCTGTGCAAAGGATGAGCAGTACTTCAATCCCTTTATTCCCCTGATGTTAGGAGGTGCAAAATAATGGGTATCAAAAACACGACTGCAACAACCACGGTTGATTTGACTAAAGTAAAGCCTTACGGCGATACCATGAACGACGGAATGGTTCAGTTGTCCTTTACTCTTCCCGTACCCACAGGTGATGAAGCCAACGAAGCCGCCAAACTATTAGCAAAGAAGATGGGACTGGACGAACCCAGCGTGGTCTATTTTAAGGATCTGGGCATCGGCTATACGTATTTCATTGTCTATGGAAAGTGCCAGCACACGGTGGATTAC
>CAYLVS010000178.1:0-474 GCA_964387185.1 uncultured Oscillospiraceae bacterium
ACTGTTGCCCCTGAATTCCTGCATTTCTTTTGGAGTTTTCGCAAGTACGTCTTCTCCGTCAAAGGTGATGGAACCGCCGACCACTTTGCCCGGGCTCTGCAGCAATCCCATGATGGAATAAGCTTCTACGCTTTTGCCACTGCCGGATTCTCCTACGATGCCCATTACTTCTCCGTAGTTCAGATCATAGGAAATGCCCCCTACGGCTTTCACCTCGCCTACGGCTGTGAAGAAGGATACTCTCAAATCTTTTATTTCTAATAGTTTTTTATCTCTCATATCATTATCCATATTTCCACCCCCTATTTCTTCAACCGGGGATCCAGTGCATCCCGCAGTCCGTCTCCGAAGAGATTCAGGGATAGAATCAATAAGCTCAATATCGCTGCCGGAATCATCAGCCTATAAGTATAGGTATACATGCCGCCCAAGGCATCCGAGGCCATAGAACCCAGGCTGGTCAGCGGTGCCGAT